>CAKZNY010000117.1 GCA_937132145.1 uncultured Paracoccaceae bacterium
CGGCGGACGTGGAGTTCGTCCCAAATATTATACCGACTCAGCGGCATTTTACCGCCGCAAACGGCCGACGATTCTGCGCTTTTTCCCCAGATGTGCAGAGAGCGCTACGATTGCTTTCGTCGATGGAGAAATTTCCATCATAATTGCTTATGTCTCTAAGTAGGAATTAGAAAATGCCAATATATATTGAATCACGCGACCTTGACTAACTCACTGGTTTGTAGGCCCGTTTCAAACATTGGCCTGAGGAACTGGTCACGTATACGAGGCAGGCGCTCGGCTGCGGTTAGGCGAAGGCTTCCGGCTTAACTTCGCGTGCCATGTGGTCCAGAACGGCATTAACGAATTTGGCTTCGCGGCCTTCGGGGAAGAAGGCTTTGGCGACGTCTACGAATTCGTTGATGGTGACTTTGGGGGGGGTGGTTTGTGTCACCAATTCCGAGCCAGCTGCGCGGAACAGGGCGCGGATGGTTGGGTCGATGCGGTCGATGGGCCATTTGGCTACTAATGCGCGGTCGGTCATTTGGTCGATTTTGGCTTGGTTTTCCACGGCTCCGGATAGCAATGCGCGGAACAGTTTCAGGTCGCCCTCGGCGTATGTGTCCCCGTCGATTGTGGCGCCGAAACGGTATTCTTCGAATTCGGTCTGGATGTCTTCAAGTGCTTCGCCCAACGCCTCCATCTGGAACAGGGCTTGTACCGCGTACAGGCGGGCAGCTGATCGCATCTGGCGTTTTTGTGCTTGCGTTGGTTTAGGCGTGTTTGACATCAGGTAGTCCCATGATCCCCGAGGGCTTCACCAGCCATCAGGATGTGTTCGGAAGTCGGTGCAATACGCCCCGAGCCTGTCTTTGTAAAGCGCCGCTTTATCGCAATCAGGTGCATGGCCGCATCCGCCGCACCGCCGCCTTTGTTTTGGCCTTCGTGATTGGCGCGCACCACGGCTTGATCGCGGTTTTCGACCGTTAGGATGCCGTTGCCGATGCAGATACCCTCTAATCCCATCAAGATGAGAGCGCGGGAGCTGTCGTTGCAGACGGTGTCGTAATGGGTGGTTTCACCGCGAATGATGCAGCCGAGGGCAACGAAACCGTCGTACGCGCTGCTTGCCAGTTTGATGGCGGTGGGGATCTCTAGGGCGCCGGGGACCTCGATAATATCGCTGGTGGCACCGGTGGCCGCTATCGCGGCGGTGGCGCCTGTGACGAGGTTTTGCGCGATGTCTTTGTAGTAGGGCGAGACCACGATCAGCAGGCGGGTTGGTGCATCAAAACTGGGTGCGGGCAGGATGTGGTGGGTCTGGTTGCTGGCCATGCGTTATGCGCCTTCGTGAATGGGGTGGGTGCCGGTGATGGTTACGTCATACGCATCCAGCCCGATGATCTTGGGCATGGGGCCGTCGGTCAGCAACACGATTTCGGACAGGCCGAGGCTGGACAGGATTTGCGCTCCGATCCCTGTTTGCCGCAGCGTTTCGGGGGCGGAACTCTCTGCGAACGACAGTTTCTGGCTGGGATCGCGGAACAGCACGACGACGCCGCGGCCCGCATCCGCAATGATCTGCATCGCTTTTTGCAATTTATTCGCAGGCGTCGACCCGATGCCCAGAACATCCTCAAGCGGATTAAGCGCGTGGGCGCGAACCAGAACTGGCGAGGGGCTGGTGATGTCGCCTTTAGTCAGGGCGATATGCTCGGTGCCAGTTGTTTCGTCCGTGAAAACCCGAAGGTTCCATTCGCCGCCAAAAGCCGAGGTCACGGTTTTCTGCGCCGTTTCGCGCACCAGATTGTCGTGGCGGTGGCGATAGGCGATCAGATCGGAGATGGTGCCGATTTTCAGATCGTGCTTTTGGGCGAATTTGATCAGGTCCGGCAGGCGGGCCATTGATCCGTCGTCGTTCATAATCTCGCAAATCACGCCGGACGGGTTCAACCCTGCGAGGCGCGAGATATCGGTTGCGGCCTCGGTATGTCCAGCCCGTACCAGCACGCCGCCGGCGCGGGCTTTGAGCGGGAATACATGGCCCGGGGTGGCGATGTCGCGGGTCTGGACCTGTGGGTTGATTGCCACGGAAACCGTGTGGGCGCGGTCGTGGGCCGAGATGCCGGTGGTTACGCCCTCGGTTGCCTCGATGGAAACGGTGAACGGGGTTTCGTGGCGCGACGAATTGCTGGAGGCCATCATTGGCACGCCCAAGCGCTCGATCTGTTCGCCGGTCAGGGTCAGGCAGATCAGGCCGCGGCCGTGGGTGGCCATGAAGTTGATTGCGTCAGGTGTGGCCATTTGGGCGGGGATGACCAGATCGCCCTCGTTCTCGCGGTCTTCATGGTCCACAAGGATAAACATGCGGCCGTTTCGGGCATCCTCGATGATGTCTTCAATGGAGGAAATGGCGGATGTGTAGTCGGTCACGGTTGGCTCCTTCAGGGGCAATGGTGTTCTTGGGCGCTCAACTATCCCACGCCTGCAAGCGGGCGACGTAGCGGGCCATGGTGTCGATTTCAAGATTTACTTTATCGCCGACTTTCGCCTCGCCCCATGTGGTGTGGGTTTTGGTGTGGGGGATGAAGTTGATGTCGAAATCCGCGCCATGCACATCGTTGACGGTCAGGGATGCACCGTTAAGGGTTACGGATCCCTTCTGGGCGATGAATTTTGCCAAGTCGTCGGGGGCGGTCAGGGTCACGCGGGTGCTGTCGCCCTCGTCTTGCATCTTGATGATGGTGGCGAGGCCGTCTACGTGGCCCGAAACGATGTGTCCGCCCAGCTCGTCGCCCAGTTTCAGGGCGCGCTCAAGGTTGACACGTTTGCCAGCGGTCCAAGTGTCGAGGTTGGTTTTGGATATCGTCTCGGCAGAGATATCCACGTCATACCAGTTGTCACCCTTGGCGATCACCGTCAGGCAAACGCCGTCGCTGGCGATGGAGGCACCGAGGTCTACGCCGTTCATATCGTAAGAACAGGAAATCCGCGCGCGAAGGTCACCGCGACCTTCGGTTTTCTGGATGGTGCCGATGTCGGTAACAATGCCGGTAAACATGCGCCGTTCTCCTTATGCTTCAAGGATTGTGGTACCTCGCGGCGCGCGCAGGGGCAAGGTATTTGTATTTGCGAAAACGCGGGATTTCCCGTATCAATGCGCGATTGAATGCCGCTATGGAAACCGCCGTTTTGACAACACAAAGAAAATTTCTGTTTCTGCAAGGCCCGCACGGCCCGTTTTTTCGCCAGCTCGGGGCAAAAATTGCGGCGACGGGGGCGGAAGTCTCGAGGATCGGATTCAATCGCGGCGATGCGGCATTCTGGATGCGGAACGCGGGGTTCAAACCCTTTAGCGGCACGCCGGAAGAATGGCCCGCGTTTCTGGAGCGCTATTTGACGCGCGAAGGTATTACCGACATCGTTTTATACGGTGACAGCCGCCCTGTGCACAAAGCCGCGCGGGCGATTGCAAAGGCGCACGGGATCACGGCGCATTGCTTCGAGGAGGGGTATCTGCGGCCCTATTGGGCTACGTATGAGCGGGGCGGAACCAACGGAAACTCGGCGTTGATGGACTTGAGCATGGACGATATTCGCCGCGCGGTTGAGGCCCACCCAGTGGAACTGACGGAGGTTCCGGTGCTGTGGGGCACCTCGTGGCACCATGCGTTTTACGGGTTTTTGTACCATCTGTTGTTGTCATTTCCGCAAAAGCGGTTCAGGAATTATCGCCCGCATCGGGAGGTCTCGGTTTTAACCGAGCTGGGGTATTACCTCAACAAGCTCGCCTACATGCCATTGCATGGCCTACAGCGCCGTATTCGGACGCGACGGTTGTTGCGAAGCGGGGCGATTTATCATCTGGTGTTGTTGCAACTTAGCCATGATGCATCGCTGCGAAGCCATTCGGATTTCAATTCAGTCGAGGAATTCATCGGGCGGGTTATCACCGAATTCGCCGCCGGTGCGCAGGCGCATCACAAGCTGGTTTTCAAGGCGCATCCGTTCGAGGATGGCCGTGAACCGCTACCTGCGATTGTGCGTAAAGTTGCAAGGAACGCAGGGATTTCGGCGCGGGTTTTGTATATACCGGGCGGGAAACTGGGGCCGCTACTGGATAGCGCGAACAGTACGGTTACGGTGAACTCTACCGCTGCGCAACAGGCGTTGTGGCGCAATTTGCCGGTGTATGCGCTGGGGCGCTCGGTCTTTGCCAAGCCCGAATTGGTGTCCGGTAAAACGCTGGCGGAATTCTTTGCCGAACCCGATGCGCCGGATGCGGAATCGTATAAGTATTATCGGAAGTTCCTGCTGGAAACCTCGCAAATCGGCGGCGGATATTATACGCAGCGCGGACGGGCGGAACTGTTGCGTCGTCTGGTTGATTTGATGTTGTCAAAAGACGATCCGTATCTAAGCAAACTGGAAGGCGGGCAACCAGATGCTGCCACGTTAAAGCTGGTTGCGGCTGCGGACAGCGGTAAGACATAAGGTTTGCTTCTGTGGGTGTGTGTTGGTACCCTCCGTGTTTATATTCGCTAGATGGATTTGATATATAGGATGACTTTCATGACCAACAAGATTTCCCGCGTATTCCGGTTTTCCGTTTTACTGGTCGCGGGTGTGTTTCTGGCATCTTGTGGCCTGCCCTCATCGGGACCAAGTGTGAAGGATATCAGGGATAGCAGTGTTGAGAATGGCGGTGATTTGTTCATCGTCGATGTTACCCAATCGGTAATAGATGCGAGCGCGCGGGTGCAATCCTCTGGTTTCAGCAAGTCGTTTCGAAATGCGGGCGTTGTTTCGGTTGATCGCATTCACCCCGGCGATACGCTGACGATCACCATCTGGGAGAACGTCGAAAACGGGTTGTTCACTTCGCTTGGAAGTAAAGTTACGATTTTGCCGGCGATGCAGGTGGATCAGCTTGGCAATATATTCATACCTTATGCGGGCACTGTTAAGGTAAGCGGGCTTACGCCGGATGAGCTGCGCCTAAAGATTACAGACCTGCTGAAAGACCAGACCCCTGATCCGCAAATCGAGGTGCGACGCACTGCTGGTGACGGTGCTACAGTCAGCATACTTGGCGGTGTCGGCGGGCAGGGGGTGTATCCGATTGATGCATCCAGCCGCCGTTTGACGGGCATGCTGGCGCGGGCGGGCGGCATTACGCTTGATCCAAGCGTCGTGAAAATCACGGTGCGGCGCGGGGCGGAGGTTGGCGAGATATGGTTCCAGGATTTGCTGGACAACCCGGCGAATGACATTCCGTTGCGGGCGGGCGACAAGATCGTTCTGGAAAAAGACGAGCGGTATTTCATCTCGATGGGATCAACAGGCCAGCGGCGTATCAGTTTTGAAACCCATAACCCGACAGTGCTAGAGGCATTGGCGGCGGTGGGCGGGCTTCGCGCGAACCGATCGAACGCCAAAGGGATTTTTGTGTTCCGCAACGAGCCGGCATCAATCGCCAATCGAGTGCTGGGGCGCAGTGATCTGGTCGGGCCTCAGCAGTTTGCGTATGTGGTCGATCTGACCTCGCAATCCAGCCTGTTGGTGGCGGGTAAATTTCCGATCCGCGACGAGGATACGATCTATGTGACCGAGGCTCCGTATGTTAAGTGGCGCACTCTGTTGTTCACCGTGATCGGGGCGTTGAATGCGACGGTTGCGCTGGATAGTGCGGTTAGCGGCGCTGCGGATCTTTTTGAGTAGTCCCATGCGGAAACGCATTGCGGTATTCTCGGCAGGACTACTGTTTTAACGGCCATTACGCCGCGTAATCCGAGCAGCTGGATATTTTCCTTCAACGGGTTGGTTCGGTCTGCGCGGGCGAGATGTTGGTGTTTGGGGGCGTATAGCGATGTCGCGACGGGTGCTGGTGCGTTGGCCATCATCGCGAATTATTACCTTCG
>CAKZNY010000118.1 GCA_937132145.1 uncultured Paracoccaceae bacterium
GCCATCGTTGGCGGCGATCACCACCAAAACGGAGACGAACGCGAAGCTAGTGCCTTGCATGATTGGCAAACGCGCCCCGATCGGGCCCATGCCAACCGTCTGGAACAACGTCGCAATACCGGCAAATAGCATCGCCATTTGAACGAGATACGTCATGTCTTCGCCGCCAAACGCGAAACCGGCAGCACCCGCCACGATGATCGAGGGTGTCACGTTGGAGGCAAACATCGCCAATACATGCTGGATTCCAAGCGGTATCGCCTGTGCCATTGGTGGGGTGATATTCGGGTCGCTGAACGCCCCTTTTGATATGTCAGTCATTTCATAACTCTCCTGTCCATTGTTGAAAACGGTCTTGCGTCAAATTGAATGCTGCCGTTATTGATGGCTAATCGGCGGATTATCGCTCAAAGTTGCGGATTTGTATCTACACCAAAGCGTGAAAGAGTTTCAATAAAACCAGAACTGTTGGCATATGCTGTGGTCGAATGGTGTGCGCCGTCCATCTGTTGGGGGTGCGGCGTCGGGATGCGGCCTGTGCCGGATATCCCGCGTTGTTTGAGGCTGTGCGTCACAATAGGCCAAAAAACATCGTAAAAAAGAGTATCCACACCCTTAATCCACGTTATAAAAAGCGGAATACCTTCAGTCCACCGTGGTGCGATTTCACACCAAAACCAGCGAGGGTTCGTATGCCCGATAATATAATCCGTGAAGACAAAGACGTTTATGCGCTAGGCTTTGGGCTGGTGAATGCCGTGTTGGGGGCCGTTGACGAAGGCTCGCAATCCGCGCTGCTACTGTTGTTCGAGGACCTGCACGAAGCGGATATCGCCGACCTTCTGGAGCAAATCGGGGCGGTGGATCGCCGTCGTCTTATCCGTCTTTGGGGGGATCATGTTGACGGCGAGGTTCTGTCCGAACTCGAAGAAGGTGTGCGCGACGAGATCATGGCCGAAACGCCTGACGCGGTTCTGGCCGAGGTGTTCAAAGACCTTGATACCGACGACGTTGTCTATCTGGTCGAGGATCTGGATGCGTCACAACAAGAAACCCTGCTGGGTTCGCTGGGCGATGCGGACCGTGTCGCGGTCGAGCAATCGCTTCTGTACATGGTCGACACCGCCGGTCGCCTGATGCAACGCGAGATGGTTCTGGCCCCCAACCACTGGACCGTTGGCGATACGATTGATTTTATGCGAGCCAGCGAGGACTTGCCGCAAGATTTCTATGATGTGGTTGTGGTCGATCCGGCCATGCATCCGGTTGCTTCCGTTCCGCTTAGCCGGATCATCGGGGCGGCGCGCGAAGTGCCGTTGATGGATTTGGCGCATGAGGATTTCCGCGTCATTCCTGTTGATCAATCCAAAGAAGACGTGGCCTATGCGTTCAACCAGTACCACATGGTTTCCGCGCCAGTGGTGGAGGCGTCGGGCCGCTTGGTCGGGGTTATTACCATCGACGACGCCATGGAAATTCTGGAAGATCACGCCGAGGAGGACATGAACCTGCTGGCCGGTCTTATTGACGAGGATCTGTCCAGCCGCGTCTGGAAAACCATGCGCCGCCGGTTTCCATGGCTGGCGGTTAATCTTTTCACCTCGGTTCTGGCGTCCATTGTAATCGCCCAGTTCGCCAGCACGATCGAAGCGATTGTGGCCCTTGCGGTGCTGATGCCAATCGTGGCTTCCATGGGCGGGAATGCGGGAACACAGACATTGACGGTGACCGTGCGGGCCCTTGCAACGCGGGATTTGACGCCTGCGAACGCCTCGCGGATTGTGTTGCGAGAGTTTTTAGTCGGGGCCGCTAACGGGGTTGTGTTCGCGGTGATTATTGGGATCGTCGGTTTTGTGTGGTACGGCAGCGTCATGCTGGGCGTGGTGCTTGGCCTTGCGATGGTCGGCAACATGCTGGTCGCTGGCATGGCGGGTATTTTGATACCCATTGGGCTGGACAAAGTTGGTGCGGACCCCGCGCTGGCGTCGGGGGTGTTTGTAACAACGGTGACGGACATCGTCGGGTTCTTTGCATTCCTTTGGCTGGCGAGCGCGCTGTTACTGTAAGTGGGAGCGGCGATTATCGGCATGGAGTGCGGGCATTCCTGCACTTATCCCTCGGCTGGTAACTTCAGCGTTTTGTTGCGGCCGCCCTTTTTTAGACGAACTTCGCTTTCGGCAATGGCGACAATTGTCCAGCCATCAATCTTGTTACCAACTTCCACCATTGTGTATTTACCGCCGCGTTGCCGCAGCAAGGCGCGGTAATCGCCAGGGGTTCCAAATACGCCGATCAAGCTGGTTTCGCGCAGGTTAATCCCGTTTTCAATCGTCGCCGTACGCGCCACATTGGCCGAGGTTGGCAGGCTAACTTGGCGCGGAGCGTCGGTGAATGTCGGGGTCACGCGGGCCTGCTCGGCTATCGTTTCGGCCATTGCCTGAACTTTATCGGCAAATCCGGCGGGGCGATGTAGCGGCACAAATGCAGTCGGCACGGCCGCTTTCGAAAGGCTGGCGACGATTGCCGTTACTACAACGGAATCTGGTCGAACCAGCGGGCGCAAGCGTTGGGCGTCGGTCAACTCGGGTTCCGGTTCTGCCGCGATGATGCCTGTACCGCCGCTGATTTCATCGCCGCCACGAAGTGTTGGCAATGTGGCGGGGCGGCCCGTCAGGACGTTCGCGGGAATGGCTTGCAGCGCGGCAATTCTGGCGGCCTCGGCTACGGGATCAAGGGGTTCGGGTTCTACCGCCGCCTCGGGTTCAGGTACGTTTTCGGGGATCGCGCCAATCTCGATGCCGCCACGAAGTATTGGAAGGATCGCGGGGCGGCCCTGGAACACGCGGGGGGGGATGCGTTGCAATTCTTCAGTGGTCAGGCCGGAAATAATCGTTGTGAACAGGACCAGAGGTTCACCGTCAGGGCCGGTTTCAACGGACGCTGGTTCTTCGACAACAACCGGTTCGGGCGGCGGGTCGGTAAGATTTCGGCCATCCCGCAGCATTGGCGTGATGGCCGGAAAACTGTTTATGATGATCGGGGGCAAGGCCTGAAGCTCGGCGATGGTTAACGTCGGGGGCGGCGGCGGTAGGGGTACGTCCGAAATCTCGACGCCGTTGCGCAAGATTGGCAAAATCGATGGTCGCCCGATGATCACATTTGTCGGCGCTTGTTCCAGTATTTCTGTTCGCTCCAACTGGACCAATGCCGCGTTGTTGCTCCGCACCTGTGTCAGCCCCAGACTGTCGTTATATTTGCGAAGCTGCGCGGCCAGAACCACGGTGCTGTCATCGCGCGGCAACACATCCGTCAACCGAGGAGAGCTGACGTAAGTCGACTTAGCCGCCACCGTGGCATAGCGATCCATCGGGGTTCCACCATTAAAATCCAGCGCCGAAGCGGAGTTTTCAAAGGTGATAGACTTGGTGGCTGTGACTGGAAATCCAGTGGTCTCCGGCGCGGGCAAATTGTCAGCCCCAGAAGGGGTGAGAATTTCGGGTAAGGCCGTGTCAGCATTGATTGCGCTTAACGGCGGAGCCATCCGGGGCACCTCGGAAATTTCTAGCGAGGAGGCAAGGGGCGCCTGTTCAATCAACGTTTCGAACGGCGTGACGGTGATGTCATGGTCCGGTAAAGGCTCTAGATTATCATCAAACGATATAATCTTCGGCGTCTGCCTCTCCGTATTTTCGGCAACGTCGGTGGGGCGAATAGGGGCGCGCGGGTCCTCGTCAACGTCAAGAACACGTTCTGCGGTGGCCTCGATTGCGATGCTGGGATCGGGGGCGAAATCGATAGTATTGTAAATCCAGTAACCGCCTGCGATCAGCGCCGCCAGTGCCGCAGCTATACCCGCGAAAAATCCGATTTTGGCATAGTTAATGGCGATTTTCGGTGGGGGTGTGATCGAAAAATACGGTTGCTTATAGAATCCGGCGATGCGGTCGCGCGATGTGATCCCGTCACTGCTAAAGCCGTATCCGCGGGCGAAGCGGTTTGCTTCTTGCAAAACTCCGCGGTTAACGGCGGCGATTTTTACGTTGCCGTTAACGTCTTCCTCGCCAAAATGGACGATGTATTCACCGTCGGAAAAGGCAGGGTCGGCGCGCACGATTGCTTCGGCTTCGGCTTGGCGATCAGCGGGTTCCTTGGCGGTTAGTTTAACCTCTAACCCCTTGATTTGCTCGGGGGGCAGCCATATCTGGTTCTTGAAAAACCGGCCTTGAGACGCCCGCGCGACCTGCCGCATGGTAACCATTTTCTTTGGTAAAAACGGGTCGTTCAACGCAGCCGCAGATATCCTGCGCCACACGCCGTCGTAGGACAGCTCGTGTAGCAGGATTCCATCCCTGGATAGTTCCAGTGCCAGAACGGGTTGCATCAATTAAATTGCCCTTAACCATTTTCCGGCCCAAAAGGGCGGGAACATCATTATTACTAATGCATTCTTAAAGGCTTTGATCCAGTTTGTGGAGACGTTTTTCGCCCTCGCGCAGCAGAATGCCCTGCTGCGCGAAAATCGGCGTACTATTTGACCGCTTTGGCCAGTGCCTGATCCAGATCGCGGATCAAATCGGCGACGGTTTCGGTTCCGATGGACAGGCGCACGACGTTGGCGGAGGCCCCTGCGGCCTCTTGCTGTTCGGCCGTCAATTGCCGGTGCGTGGTCGAGGCCGCGTGGATGATCAGGCTGCGCGTGTCGCCCAAATTGGCCACATGGCTGAAAATCTCGACGCTATCGACCAGCTTCACACAGGCCGCATATCCGCCTTTGACCGCAAAGTTGAACAGCGCGCCCGCGCCCTTTGGATAAAGGCGTTTCGCACGGTCGCGGTAAGGCGAGGAAGGCAGGCCGGCGTAGGTCACGAAATCCACGCGCGGGTCATTTTCCAGCCATGTAGCAACCGTCACGGCATTTTCCACGTGGCGATCCATCCGCAAGCTAAGGGTTTCAATCCCCATCAATGTGTAGTGCGCGGCTTGCGGATTCAGGGTCATGCCAAGGTCGCGCAGGCCAATGGCGATGCCGTGAAAAGTGAAGGCGAGGTTGCCGAAGGTCTCGTGGAAGGTCATGCCGTGGTAGGCCGGTTCGGGTTGCGAGAGCGAGGGGAATTTATCGCTGGCGGACCAATCAAAATTGCCGCTATCCACAACGACGCCGCCCATAACCGTACCGTTGCCCGTCAGGTATTTGGTGGTGGAGTGCACGACCAGCGTCGCCCCTTGGGAAATCGGTTGGCACAGGTACGGCGTGGCCAAAGTGTTATCCACGATCAGCGGGACGCCCAAGCGCTCGGTCACCGCAGCAACAGCCGGGATATCGGTTAGATAGCCGCCGGGGTTGGAAATGCTTTCACAAAAAACCGCCTTGGTGTTTTCATCCGCTGCCTCGGCGATGGCATCGAGATCGTCGAAGTCAACGAATGTGGCCGACCACCCGAAGCGTTTAATCGTGTGGCTGAATTGGGTGATGGACCCGCCGTAAAGACGGGTTGATACGATAATATTATCCCCCGGACGCATCAGCGGGAAAAGCGCCATGATCTGCGCGGCATGACCAGAAGAACAGGCCACAGCCCCGACGCCACCTTCCAGTGTCGCCACACGTTCTTGCAAAACCGCAACCGTGGGGTTGGTTAAACGGGAATAAATGTACCCGACTTCCTGAAGATTAAACAGCGCCGCCGCGTGATCCGCATCACGAAATACATAGGCCGTCGTCTGGTAAATCGGCGTTTGACGCGCACCTGTGGCGGGGTCTGGCCGCGCGCCAGCGTGGATTTGCAGGGTGTCGAAACCGTAGGGTGTGTCGATCATGGGAATCTCCGTTTGAGTAAAGAAATGTCGTAAAAACTGACGTGTTCACAGGGGCGAGTGTTGCGCTAAATTCAAATGCGGCATGTCCTTTCACAACTTCGACGAAATAATCCCTGTGTTAA
>CAKZNY010000119.1 GCA_937132145.1 uncultured Paracoccaceae bacterium
GTGAACTTTGGCGACTACCGCCGGTTCCGCTCGTGGCTTTTGGCGACGGCGACAGCCATCATCGGCGCAACAATAGTCGAGATGACGGGGATCGCTGACCTAAGTGGTTCCATTTACCTCTCACCCAGCCTCAACTGGCTTGGCAATATCGCAGGGGGTCTGATTTTCGGCTTCGGCATGGTTTTCGCGGGTGGTTGTACCAGCAGAAACCTTGTGCGAGCAGGTGGCGGCGACCTGCGTTCGTTGATGGTTCTGATCGTCGTCGGCATCTTCGGCTATATGACTATCGGTGGTTTGCTTGGCCCGCTGCGCGTTGCTATCTTCACGCCGGTTACCGTAAACCTTGCTGACTACGGCCTTGAAACCCAACGCACCGGAGACATCTTGGCCGCAATGACAGGGCTTGATGTAAGCATGGCGCGGAACATTGTTCTTGTTGCCGTTCTGGCCGCGTTTCTGGGATTTATTTTTAAAGACAAAGGGTTCCGCACCTCGCCGTCCCATGTCATCGCCGGTGTTGGTATCGGCCTTTGCGTCACCGCAGGTTGGGTCCTGACTGGCCTTGCCCTCGACGATTTTGCAGATGTTCCAGTGCAGTTGGCATCGTTAACTTATGTGCGACCAACTGGCGACACGATCGATTACCTGATGCGTTTCACGGCTTACGCAGTGCCCGGCTTTGCGGTTGTAACGACCGTTGGCGCACTTCTGGGCGGGTTCATCGGGGCCATAATCCACGGAAAGTTCGCCATCGCGACCTTTGCAGATGCCAAAGACACCACACGCAACTTGTTTGGTGCGGCATTGATGGGTATCGGGGGCGTGTTGGCATTGGGATGTACCATCGGACAAGCCGTATCCGGCGCATCAACCATGGCGGTCGGATCCTTCATCACATTCGTATTCATCGTGGTCGGCGGGATCGTCGGCATGAAGTTCTTCGAATATCTGTTGATGAAAGAAGCCTGAACGCATTCGGCCCCCGCCAAGGCAGGGGCCGTTTGATTTAGCAGTGTCGTTTGACTTAATCTTCGCCGCGAAGCTGTGTGGCGATATTCAATGCAATTGACTTGAATATCTTGGTGTGCGGCCCGTCTGGGTCGGCGATCACGGTCGGTACGCCCTGATCCGAATGCTTGCGAATATCGATATGCAACGGAATTGCGCCAAGGAACGGAACGCCCAGCCTGATCGCCTCGTCTTTTGCGCCGCCATGGCTGAAGATATCCGAGGTTTCGCCACAATGCGGGCAGACGAAGTAGCTCATATTCTCGATAATACCCAAGATAGGCACATCCACGTCCTGGAACATTTTCAGGCCTTTGCGCGCATCAATCAACGCCAGATCCTGCGGCGTGGAAACGATAACCGCACCCGCCATCGGAACCTGTTGCGCCATCGTTAGCTGCGCATCACCCGTTCCCGGAGGCATGTCCAAAATCAGCACATCCAGCGTGCCCCAGTTGGTTTCATGAACCATCTGCATCAACGCGGTCACAATCATCGGACCGCGCCAAATTACCGGCTTGTCCTCTTCCATCATGAAACCCATCGACATCACTTTGATGCCGTGTGTGGTCATAGGAATGATCCTGCCGTCAACGATATCCAACTGCCCTTTGGCACCCATAAGGCGCGGAATGGAGGGGCCGTAAATATCGGCATCCAGAAGGCCAACACGCAGGCCCAGCGAAGACAGTGCCAGCGCGATATTTGCCGCAGCCGTGGATTTTCCAACGCCACCTTTACCCGAGGCAATAGCAACAACTGCCCCAACACCAGGGATCGCGCTCGCCATAGGGCGGAGGTCACGGCCAACAGGCCTTGAGGTTTTCAACTGCGGAGGCTGCTCGGCCGCGGCAGGCGCATCAACGGCTGCGGTCAGAACGACCAGCGCGGTTTCGATCCCGTCCATCGCTTCAACACGCGCTTGCGCATCTTCGCGGATCGGGTCGAAGTTGCCGCGAAATTCGTCAGGAACCGTGATGGAAAAGATGACTTTGCCCTCGGTTTCAGTGATTTCCGAGACCAGACCCAACGAAACCAAGTCTCCGTCAAGACCATCAACCGCGATTTGGGACAATTCGCCCATTATCCGGTCTGAAATTGTATCAGCCATATATCCCCCATTTGTTTTGACGCTTTATTGCGCGCGCCGATTGGTTATTCATTCGTATATTAGAATATACCAACATAATTGACAACGATTCTGTATTTATCAAGGGGAATACGCAAATTCCTTGACATACGCCACCGAATCTCGGAAAGCTTACCATGCAAGGTTCCCCACATGTTTGCACAAGTATTCGGGGATGAAACGGGAATGCGTTGAGGGACTACCCAAATCGGGGCCCAAAGCCGCAGCCGCCCCCGCGACTGTATGTGGTTAGCGGGCATCATATGCCACTGGGTAACACCGGGAAGGCGATGCTCCGCAAATATCCACAAGCCAGGAGACCGGCCTCGCAAATGTGTCAACAATCACCGTCGGGGTAGACGGTAAGGAGAACTGAAAATGACTACAACTACACATACGGCCGTAAAATCCGATACAAACCTGATTTCGATCGCATTTGCTGCGTTTATGGGCCTGTCCATATTGTTCATCGCAGGCTTTGCAAGTTCCGCAACGCTGCATAACACAGCCCACGACATGCGCCACGCTATCGGCTTTGCCTGTCACTAAACCATGCTGAAAAATCTGGTTTACAGCGCTTTGTTCGCTGGTCTCGCTGCGGGGATAATAGTCGCAGCGTTGACCATTTTCATGCTCGTTCCCATGTTATTGGAGGCCGAGCTATATGAGAGCGGTATGCTTATCCACCTCTCAGACGCAACCGCCGCGATGCCCGATATCGAGGCAGAAAACGACTGGACCCGCAACGGCCTGACAGTGCTTTATGCAGCCACGATCTATATCGGATTTGCCTTTATGATGGTCGCCGCCATGGCATTCGCGCAGGAAAAAGGCGTTCAGATCACCACCCGCGCCGGTATTCTTTGGGGGCTGGCAGGGTACGGTGCGTTCCAACTGGCACCTGCAATGGGGCTGGCAGCGGAATTGCCAGGAATGATTGCCGCTGAACTAGTCCAACGGCAAATTTGGCAAATCGGTACAATCGTTGCGACGATAGTGGGTATCGCTGCCGTCGTGTTTGGCAAAAACTGGATGCATTGGGGCATAGGGTTGGTAATCTTGGCCATCCCCCACGTCATCGGCGCTCCACACCCCGAGGGGCTTGGCGGAACCGTTCCCCCCGAACTCGCCGCCCAATTCGCCGCCCGCAGCTTGGCTGTCGGGGCGGTTGGCTGGATATCGCTCGGGGTGATGTCCGCGTATTTCTGGCGACAAGGAAACCGTTAACGAATAGCGAATACGGCCGTCACAGGGTGATGGTCGGAATTCTTGAACTTAAGGTCAGTCGTTGTAATTCGACGTAACCGAATATTCGGCGAATACGCAAAACCGTCGACGATTGTCGTATAATTTTCGCCCGCAACATAGGGTTTTTGCAGCGTCCGCACTGTTGGCGTGCGCTCATCCACCGCGAATTTCCAGCCCGTGGGTAGCAAAGCCTGTGGGAAGTCGTAAATCCAGAACAGATCAGCATCCGCCGTAGTATGTTCGAATTCAACGTCCGAAATCCGCATATTCCAATCGCCACCAATCACCACGTAATTGCCCTTGGCATATTCGGCCTTCGCAAAGTCAAACACCGCCCGAATTTGCGCCCTTCGCACGTCGGCCCCGTTATCAAACGCCGACAGGTGGATGTTCATCAACACCCAATTACGATCCGTGTCGTGAATGGGAACCTCGGTCACAATTGTCGCGTAGTAGCGCTTGATGGTCAGGAAGAAATACCCCGGCTCTTGTGGTAATTCATACGCGCGGGTGACGCTAGTGTCCGTTCGGGCATATACGCCCAGCCCGTGTGAAATATTGTAAGGCTTGGGGGCAATCACCCCAAGGTCTTCCCAGTAAACGGAAGAATAATCCGGAAGTGCGCGTTCAACTTCGGCCTGCACCGAAACATTTCGCGACAGGAAGCTGCCGTTCGCCAGTTCCTGAAACAACAGGAACTGTGCATCAAACCCGTCAACCTCGCGCCCGATCTCGACAACGGCCAGCGCAATCGCGTCTGCATCAAGTGCCCGCATGTATTTGCCGCCATCGGCAACGAAATCCGCCTCGGCGCCCATGGCCCCGTAGCCGACATTCCATGTGGTCACGCTGATCTGTGTGCCTGCCTCGGGAAGGGTGTCGCGACCCGTCACCTCCAACGCGCCGTAAGTTGGCAGGGTTCCACAACCGGAAAGGACGATCACAACAATCAGTGGGCGGAAAAACTTCATGGGCACCAAACTTGCAAGCTCAACAAAATACGGCCCCCGAATCATTCGAGGGCCGCTAATACGTTAACCGAAAAATCGGTATTATTCGTCTTCAACTGTTGTGAACGTCGCAAGATATGCGATCAAGTTTGCACGGTCCGCTTCTTTTTTCAGTCCCGAATACGACATTTTGGTCTTCGCGATGAAATTCCGTGGCTTGGTTAGAAACGCGGTAAGGTTTTCGATTGTCCAAACGATGCCTTCTTCGCTCATCGCCATCATACCTTTGGAATATTTGAAGCCTTCAAATTCACCCAGTCCGGCGCCGATAATGTTGTTCAGCGGCGGGCCAGTACGCGATTTTGCGCCTTCGCCGAGCGTGTGGCAGGCTTTACACTTTTTGAAAACTTTTTTGCCAGCCTCTGCGTCGCCAGCAGCAAGCGCGGTTTCAAGCATCATGAGTTGCATATTTTCGCCAGGTGTCTCGTGCGATTCTGCGAATGCGGTGGTTGATGCCAGCATGAAAGCCCCGGTTAGAGCATAAGTAATCAGTTTCATAATCTGCCTTTCCATTTAGTTTACCGATGTTGCACATAAACAGCACTCGGAAGCAATGCATTGATATGTGTCAATAACACCGTATACAAAGCCTAAACAATGCGGTGAAATCGCCACAGGCGGGCAACCGTTATTATTACGGCCCAGATATTTACGAAATGATTAACCCCATGCGCCAGCTCACCTGCTTCAAATCCTACGACGTTCGCGGAAAACTGGGGGAGGAGCTGAACGAGGCCATCGCCTATGATATCGGCGGCGCCATCGCACAAAGTTTGTCGCCAAAAACGGTCGTTCTGGGGGGTGATTGTCGTGAAACCAGCGCGGAACTAAAGGCCGCCGTTGCGCGGGGTTTGCAAGATATGGGGGTTAACGTCCTCGACATCGGTATGTCCGGCACGGAGGAGGTCTATTTTGCCACCGACCATCTGAATGCAGACGCAGGGGTGGAGGTCACGGCCTCGCATAACCCGATTGATTACAACGGCATGAAGATCGTCGGTAAAGGGTCGCGCCCCCTTAGCCCTGAAGTTGAAATGTTAGCAATCCGCACCGCCGCCGAGCGTGCCGAGTTTACCCTTGCTGCCGTTAAGGGGACGTTAACGAACGTGGATGTGCGCCAAGCCTACGCCGCTAAAATCTGTTCGTTTATCGAGCCTGCCAAGCTGAAACCGTTGAAAATTCTGGTTAACGCAGGTAACGGCACTGCCGGCCCTGCCTTTGACGAAATCGCTAAACTGCTGGCCGCCCAAGGCGCGCCAATTGAGTTTGTGCGTATGGACCACGAACCGGATTCCAGCTTTCCGCATGGAATTCCCAACCCGTTGCTGCCCGAAAATCAGCCGCGCACCGCCGATGCAGTACGTGAACATGGCGCGGACTTTGGTGTAGCTTGGGACGGCGATTTCGACCGCTGCTTCTTCTTCGATCACACAGGCGCATTTATAGACGGCTACTATATTGTCGGTCTTCTCGCGCTGCAGGCTCTTAACGCGCACAAAGGCGCGA
>CAKZNY010000120.1 GCA_937132145.1 uncultured Paracoccaceae bacterium
GGTGCCAAATACCAGCGCCTTGAGGGGTTCGATGAAAATCTGATCTGGAAAGGTGTCGCCGTAAACCTGTCGGAAGACCCGACCATCCGCGTCCAAGATCGTGGCTTGGGTGATGTGATCGAACCCACCGGCCGCTGCGTAGTAGCTGAAACCTAGATCGTCAAGCAACGCCTCGATGGTTAAAAGATCCGCGCTAGCGAGCTGCCAGTCTTTCGCGTCGATCCCTTGCGTACGGGCAAAACTATTTAGCCTTGAGGGTGTATCGCGCCGTGCGTCGAAACCAATGGTCAGAACGGCGAATGCGTCCTCACCCATCACGCGCCTTGCCTCGCGGACCGCATCAAGCAGATGTTGGGTGGTGGTCGGGCATACGGTGCCGCAACTCGTGTAAATAAGGCTGATGACCAGCGGTCGTCCGCGAAACGACGCCATGTCCAGAAGTGCGCCTTTGGAATCTGTCAGGATATAGGAACCTACAAGCTGCCCGATCGCCGCCTCGCTGCGCTCAATGACTGCGTTTGGATCAAGGCGCGATTGGCTGGCGGCGGTGCCACCCCACGGTCCAAGCGCGGTAACAGCCAGCAGAAGCGTTGCAATCAGCTTGTGTTTCAGAAGGCCCATTTGATCCCCGTATCCACGAAAACACCCGTTGTCAGCAGGGAGAATTGGATAAGAGATGCTTTAAAGTTTGCGTAGGCCGTCTTATGGCTCGGGGCGCGGAACAGTTGCCAGCTTCGCCACGCGAACAGCCCACCGCCCACCGCTGCAAATATTCCGTAAACCGGTCCCATGCCGAAAGCCAAGGGTACCAGCGATAGCACTGCTAACAACACCGTATGACCGAGGATTAACGAGGTCCAGACCCGTTCCGACACCACGTTTGGAAGCATTGGCACCCCGGCATTGCGGTAATCGTCGCCCTTTGCGGCTGCAAGGCTCCAGAAATGCGGCGGGGTCCAGAGGAACATGACAATGGCCAACAGGATCGGGGTCGCCTGCATGTTAGGCTCGACCACCGCCGCGCCGGCGAGTATGGCAAAACTGCCCGCAGCACCACCAACGACAATATTCCAAACGCTTCTGCGTTTTAACCAGACCGTATAAACTATGCCGTAAGTAAAAGCGCCGAGGAAAACGAAGACAGCCGCGAGTGTCCCGCCAACGGCCGCCGCCATTGCCAGCGAGGCCACGAGAAGTCCCAGAAAGGTAATCGGCCAGACCACGCCCGGCTTCAACGTACCCCGCGCAAAGGGGCGCCCGCGGGTACGCACCATTAAGCGATCCCCGGCGCGCTCATAGTAGTGGTTGAACGCACTTACCGCGCCCGCCGCGCCCAATACGGCGAGGGCAAACACTGTCGCTTTCAGCATCGAAAACGCGCCATCTGCCGCCAGCATTCCAACCAGTGCGCTCATGGCGATAGCAAAGCTGATCCGCAGCTTGAGCAGGGTCGTTGTTATACGAATTGCCTCAAACATGTCTCTTGCTCCTATCTTAGCTGAACAACCAGAGGTCGGACAGGTACTTCCAGTTCACGAAATAATAGAGCACAAACGTGATGAAAAAGACCGAAACCAGGATTATGGTGCCCGGCAACTTGACGGCCTCGTCGCTTGTACCGTAGTTAGCCGCCGCTTCTGGGCCAGCGGAATGTAGCGGGAAGATCAGCGGTTGGGTCTCTTTAGTATCAAGCCGCTTGCCAGCCAGAATCGTGCCGACGGTGACCGCAATATAAATCCCGCCACCCAGCGCTGCCATCAGCGCAAATATGCCGTTCAGTCCCATCATCAAGTACGCAGCTGCGGGAAACTCGAAAGCGAACGCCGCGTCGGTTAGCGTAATGTCCCAGTACCGCCTCGGAACACCCAGCGTTCCCGCACCCATCATGGATATCGAGATACCCGCGACACCTATTCCGAACAAATACGGCTGCCATTTGGCGAGCTTCGGCCAAATAATCTCGCGTTCAAAGATCAGCGGTAGCACCAGATAAGTAAGCGCCATGAACGCCAGTGTTGTGCCTGCCACCACGGTGCCGTGGAAATGCCCCGGTACATACATCGTGTTGTGCATCAAAACATTGAGCTGCTCGGTGCCCAGAATGACACCCGAGATACCCCCGATGAAACCAAACAGAACCAGCGACAAGAACATGCCAGAGAACGCCGGATTGCCCCACGGTGCTTTGCGCAGCCATCCAAACAAGCCTTTGGTAAACCCGTTCCTGCGCTGCGCGGCCTCGATAGCGCCCGGCACCGTCATCCCGTGGATCATCGATCCCATAACCGCCAGATACATCAGGTAACTGGTGTTCACGATTTTCCATTCTTCGCTCAGGCCCGGATCAGCCAGCAGATGGTGTGCGGCCGCAAGTTGCAGGAACAAAATATACATCAGGAATGCGGTACGGCTGACCTTCTCCGACAGTGGCTTGGCCCCCACCAGAAGTGCCGCAATCAGGTACCAAATTGAAACCTGCACAGCAATGTTAATCTGTTGTGTCCCGTGTCCAAAAGCCCAGAAAATGGTCTTGTACATCAGCGGGTCGATGTTCGCGATCAGGCCCACCGACCACAAGTAGGTCGGGATCAAAATGATCGCCCCGGATGCAATGGTGAATACCGCTATAATCGCCGCCGTCAGTGCACCGAACGTTACAAGCGGTAGAGAGCCTTCATAGGTTTTCTCGGCCTTCGCGATTACCAGCGTTCCAAAAAATACACATACCCCGCACAGCGCACCGACCACAAACAAGATCAGCGCCAGATAGAACCACGACGCTGCCATCATTGGTGGATATGCGGTGAACATCACACTCGAGTCACCTCTCAGCACCGCGTAATTGGCCATCACCGCGCCAACCACCATCAGCACGAACCCGAGCCATGCGATTCTGGGCGTTGCCATACGACAGTTAAGCAAAACAGCCGAGGCAAAATAAAGCACCGCCATCTCGAAGAATATAATCCAGAAGATCAGCAGGTTAAGGCCGTGCCCCGTCAGTATAAGGTAAAACCAGTCCGCAGGTAAAAGGTGCACTGCCGGCCAACGTGTTAGCGCAACACCCAACCCCATCAATCCACCGATCAACAAGAATATGACCGCCGCAACGGCGTTGACCTTGATCAGCAACTGCGCCTGAGTATCAATCTTTAATCCGGTGTACCGGCAAGAGCGAAAGATTGCATTCCTTACATAGCCACCGATTTGGCCCGCGTCGATTGTAGACATTGCTTGTTCTCTCCCTAGTCGATCACGCGGATCCGGCCGGTCATCAAGTGATGCCCAATCCCGCAATATTCGTTGCAGATGATTCCGAATTCACCGGATTCAGTCGGTGTTAGGTTAATGACGTGCTCGTATCCCGGGTGCACCGAGATGTTGATATTCGTCGGTTGCAACGAAAACCCGTGCACCCAGTCGGCTGATGAGAGGTGGAATCGGTAGCTCTGCCCCTTTTTCAACTCAAGGATCGGCCACCATTCCCATTTACGCGCCAACAGGTAGACATCCTCGCCCGCAGGGGGACGCACAATCGGCACACCATTTTCCTCGCCAACCTGATATTTCTCGGCGAAAGCCTCAACCTTCGCCACATAGGCGCTTGGCTGAATTCGGTACGTCTCTGTTGAAAGGTTCTGATTGCCGATGAAGTGCCATGCAATCATAAAGAAGAACATGAACAGTCCCCAAAAGAACACGATCACGATCCATCCAAGTTCAACCTTGTGGATCGGCTCTCTCCACCAGATTCGTTGCTCAGGAGGGGCTATAGACATCTTAATCTCCCTGTTAGCTGCGCTCCATCATTCGATGAGCGGAATTGATGCAATCTCCATCACGCCCCAGATCACGTAAAGAACGGTCGGGATGGTGACTCCGAGAAACAGCAGTAAAAAATGGTTATCGAGCAGGCGCTGCATGAACGGAATTTGTTCGGGTCGCGCTGTATCTTTAGCTTCATCGTTCATTTGCGTTTCCTTTGTACAGGAGCGTCTTAATTCGAGATTCCCGCTGCAAAAGCGTAGCGGTGCGCCCTTAAAGAAGTAAATCAAATACATCTTTAACTGTCAAGTGATTGAATAATAATTTATTTATGAGGCAGTTTGGGCGGAATATTTGTTATATCAAATATTGAATATATATTTAATATGCGTATATAATAAGAAGAAAATGGGAGTAGAAAAATGCGTCTAACAGATTACAGCGAATATGCGTTGAGAGTTTTGATCTATCTAAGCATTCAGGACGACCGATTGGTAACGGTCAAAGAGATATCAGAGCAGTACGGTATTTCTCACAATCATCTAACAAAACTGGTTCACAAGCTCGGGAAAAACGGGTTTGTCGAAACCATCCGCGGAAAAAGCGGCGGCCTGCGCATCGGCCGCGATCCGGCAATGATTACGGTCGGTGAAGTGGTTCGCATCATGGAGAGCGACTTCGCAATTGTGGAGTGCATGCAATCCGGCAACTACGAGTGCCGGATCGTAAGAGCATGCGTTCTCTCCGGCGTTTTCCGCGAGGGCCTCAACGCTTTCCTTGAGGTTCTGGATAATTACACGATCGCGGACCTTGTTAAGCCAAAACAGCAATTGGCCAAAGCGTTCCCCGTCGATGTATGGTCCGGTGCACCTTACCCCTCGAAAATTAGCGGCGACGGTTAATGGTATCAGCAAACATCGAACCGCTGACCCTTAATGTCATGGACTGAAATCGCACCAGCACAAGCTGGTGGGATCAACAAAAACAGTTGAAACAGTTATTTTTCAAAAGAACTCCTCCGGCGCAAATACGTTTTCTTTTCCGTCTGGAAGACGGAAGGTTTAGACCAAAGAGTGGATACTTAACCGATCGCGAATAAATGAATCCTCACTTCGTCAATCAAGCAGTCGAGTTTATGCTCGTGACACATCACACAGACGGTTCATTCAAAACCTATTTCACCATTTTCATAACTTATTCTTGGTGACAACACGGTGACCGGAGACTGCATGCAAAACGGTGACAACGTATCGAAGAGATAACGGATTACCACGTAACCAATTCAAAAGTATATTGAAATACTATCGGAATATTGGTGGAGCCAGGGGGGATCGAACCCCCGACCTCTTGCATGCCATGCAAGCGCTCTCCCATCTGAGCTATGGCCCCTGGTATTTGGGTGTTGCTACGACCGCAGCAACGCCCCGTATTTAGGGCCGCGTTTGGCCGAGTTCAAGCGGAAAGTTTCGCTCGGGACAACGATCAGGAATTGTCGTCGTCGCTCGCAGGAACATCTGCGACTTCTTCCAGTGTGACAGTGTCGTCGTCATCATCCAGCAACGCATCATCCGAGGCGCTTGTGTCATCGCTGTCGTCCAGAACGTCCTCGACATCGTCAATGATCGGATCTTCAACCGCTGCTGCTGCCGCTGCTTCCTCTTCCTTTTTCACCTTCGCTGCTGCGGCTTTACCACCGTCCAGCAAGGACGCCAGATCAAATTCGAAGTCGCAAGACGGGCAGGTCATCGGATCGTTTTTCAGATCATAAAAGCGTGTCGCGCATTTTGGGCAGAGGCGCTTTACGCCCCATTCTTCGTTGGGCATGGGAATCCCCTTAAATGTTTTCGTTAATTTCCCTCGTCACGTGCCATATGCGAGCGACCTTGTCAAAGGCTTTACCACATCGCAACCGCGAAAACCCTTGATGCGGTGCAGCATAACCCTTAGCCTCCGTTTCAAGTCACTGAACGGAGACGCCATGCTGTACCACGCCTACGAGATGACCCACGCGGCCGTTCGCCCCTTGCGTACAATGGCGAAGTTGGGTCAGCAGATGTTGCAGTCTCCGTTTAATCCAATGGCAAACAGCCATGCAGCGCGTACGTCCATTGCCTCCATGGAAATGTTCATCAATGCCACGCGTCAATATGACAAGCCGGAATTCGGGCTGGAAACGACGTTGGTTGACGGGGTGGAAACCTCGATTGTCGAGGAAATCGCCCATGCCTTGCCGTTTTGCAACCTGCTCCATTTCA
>CAKZNY010000121.1 GCA_937132145.1 uncultured Paracoccaceae bacterium
CACCGCGCACCTCAATCGAACCGATCTGGTTTGCGTCCAACTTAGCGCCGCTCGCGTCCACGATTTTCACCTCGACGCCCGGTAATGGCAGCCCGACGGTACCGGGTTTGCGTGCCCCCTCGTATGGGTTAGAGGTGTTCATGTTGGTTTCCGTCATCCCGTAACGCTCAAGAATTTTATGCCCCGTGCGCGCCGTCCACTGCGCGTGTGTTTCTGCCAGCAACGGGGCCGAGCCGGATACGAACAGCCGCATATTCTGCGTGCAGTCCCTGTTTAGGCGCGGGTCATCCAGCATGCGGGTATAGAAGGTGGGAACCCCCATCAATGTGGTGGCGTTCGGCATTGCGGCAAATATCGCATCCAGATCGAACTTGGGCAGAAACACCATCGCGGCCCCTGCCATCAGCGCCACGTTCGTGGCCACAAACAGCCCGTGGGTATGGAAAATCGGCAGCGCGTGGATCAGCACATCGTTGGGCGTAAATCGCCAGTACTCAACCAACGTGCCCGCATTGGAAGCCAAGGCGCGGTGGGTCAGCATCGCCCCTTTGGAGCGCCCCGTTGTACCGGATGTATAAAGGATCGCGGCCAGATCGTCAGCCCGACGCGCCACGGGTGTAAAACCGCCCGAATGCGAGGCAGCCGCCGTAACCAACGTACCACCACCGTTCGCATCCAGCGTCATCACCTGCGCGACGTTGGCAGCCTTTACGGCAGCCTCCATCTCGGGTTTGCGTGCGGGGTCGACTATGAACATGCGCGGGGTGGCGTCTTGCAAGAAATACGCGATCTCGGCGGCTGTATAATCGGGATTAAGCGGCAAAAACACCGCGCCCGCCATCACTGTACCGACATAAAGCTCCAAGGCCTCTAAGGATTTGTTAACCTGCACCGCCACGCGGTCACCAGCCTGCACCCCTTGGGCTGCAAGCAACGCGGCGTACTTCTCGGCATTAGCAAAGAACGCCCCGAAGGTCCGACCACCCTGCCCTTGCACAAAAACATCATTCTCGCGGCCCAAAGATGCGAAACGCAACCGC
The DNA here is from genome assembly GCA_937132145.1 of uncultured Paracoccaceae bacterium. Lineage (GTDB taxonomy): Bacteria > Pseudomonadota > Alphaproteobacteria > Rhodobacterales > Rhodobacteraceae > NORP23. The sequence goes on from CAKZNY010000121.1 coordinate 1,041, forward strand.
GCCACGAGATGATTGCTTTCATACATTGTTAACCCTCGTTTTGATCCGCACCTGTTTTACGCCGGTAAATCTTGGCAAGCAGAATCAGCGCCGGTATTAAGTGGAAAGACACATCAAAGACATCGAGAGGTGTAAACGGGGCGCCCCCCGTCAGCATTTTCAGCTTCTGCCAAAGGTGGGGCTCTGGTACAAACGGTGCCAATCCAAGAAAGATAGTCATGATAATAGCCATGCGAAACGAGATTTTGTCGAGGTATTTCATAGTTCACCTATAAATGTTGCGTTGCCACCTTATATGGAACCTTCCCCCTGCCCTGCAATAGCTGCGAATGTGGCCAAATTGGCGCAGTGTTAAGCGGGAAGCAGCCCAAATCCGGGGCCGCCGTTCAATGCCATTCCCTATGTGCCGTTCACGCTGTATATAGACTTCAATTAGTTTATTATGGAGTTCACGATGAAAATCACTCGTCTATTTGTGCTTGTTGCAGTGCTGCTGTCCAGCGTATCGAGTGCATCGGCATATACTGAAGAGCAATTACGGAGTGGTTTGAAGTTGTTCCTGAGCCTGCAAGGGTTTGAGTGCGGCAACATTCTAAACGTCGATATGCGCGAGGAACCGCGTGCGTTTGACATCTTATGCGCGGAAAATGAAGATGGAAGCGGCGAAGAAACGCTGTATTTCTTCCAGTTTGTCGGCGTGGGCGCGGTTGTCAAAATTATCGACCAACCTTAACCACCTATAAATCTTTTCCTGCCAAAACCGCCTTGTTCAATTTGAAAAGGCGGTTTTCCTTTGGCTGGTTCCGATACAAATATCCTGAGACGAAAAATCAAGGCGGCGGCTGTGCGGCAAGCCAAGGCCTCGTTGCAAAGCTCGCTTGTTCAGAATATCGAAAAGGCGACCGCTAAGGTTTTCCTTGATTTTCTTGAAATCGAGGTGACGGCAAAAGTCGCCGAACGCACGGTCAGTTCACACACCAAAACGATCGAAACGATGACCTCGCGCCTGTTCGGAATCGTCAATTTTGGCGAGGATATCGGCCTGACCGGCTTTGATTCACAGTTTATTAATACCGCCATCACACATCTAACGGGCGGGGCATCGGCCGCCAGCAATGATCGCCCAGTGACCACCACCGATGCCGCGATTTACAAACTGGTTATTAACAAAATCCTTGCGCAGGTGTTTGATTCGCCCGAAATCACGCAAACCGATGTGCGTATGCAGGGTTTCGAACGGGAAAAAGCCCCGTTGATTTTTCTGCTTTCCGAACAGAAATACGCGTTGCTGCGCGTAAACATCAGCGATGTTGAAGGCGCAAATCTAGGGCAATTTGAACTCGCTATACCCTTGACATGTATTGAAAAAATCGCAGCGCAGGAGGCGTTAAATTCTACGTTGCTGGAACATGACAAATGGCGTGAAACCATGTCCAAAATCGCGATTGATGCCCCCATTGAACTGGACGCCATCGTACAAAGGATGAATGTTTCGTTGGGGCAAATTCTGGACATGAAAAAGGGAGATTTGCTTGATTTGGTCAATGGGTCGCTAACCACCCTGTCGCTGGAGGGGCGAACGCGGAGCGGCCCTAAAATTATATTCAAGGGCCATTTGGGGGCTTTAAAAACGCACAAAGCCTTCAAAATTACCCGCATCCCTGACGAGGAGTATGCGTTGTTCTAAACCCGCGCCCGCACACAATGATAGGTTCCGCTGCGTAATTATCCAGCAACCACTTGCAGTCCCCCCTAAAATTTGTCCAAACTGTTCGCATACACAAAACAGGAGACGGTTATGGATTTGGGAATTAGCGACAAGGTCCGCCCTTTGATCAAACAGGTTAGGGATATGGTGGCAAACCAGATCGCCCCCTTGGACGAAGAGTTCCACAACGAGGTCGGAAAAACCGGTGATCGCTTTGAGTACACCGCCCGTATGACCGAAATTCTTGAGGGCCTGAAGGCGGATGCAAAAGCCAAGGGCTTGTGGAATTTCTGGTTAACAGACAGTGAACGCGGATATGGCCTAACAACCGTTGAATATGCTTATTTAGCCGAAGAAATGGGTAAAACCCGTTTGGGCGCCGAAGTTTTCAATTGCTCCGCGCCGGACACCGGCAACATGGAAGTGTTCGAGCGGTACGGAACAAAAGAGCATAAAGAACGCTGGTTGAAACCTTTGCTGGAAGGGGAAATCCGGTCTGCATATTTGATGACAGAGCCGGATGTGGCCTCGTCCGATGCAACGAATATGGCGATGTCATGTGTCCGCGACGGTGACGAATACATTTTGAATGGCGAAAAATGGTGGGCGTCGGGTGCCGGCGACCCGCGCTGCGCGATCTATATAGTGATGGTCAAAACCGGAACGGACGAGGATCCCAAACACCAGCGGCACTCTATGGTTTTAGTTCCGGCTGCCACAAAAGGTGTTGAAGTGCTGCGTGCTATGGAAGTTTACGGCCATGATGACGCGCCGCACGGGCATATGCACATTCGATTTACCGACGTTCGCATTCCCGTGACCGATCTGCTTTTGGGCGAAGGACGCGGGTTTGAAATTTCGCAAGGTCGCCTCGGGCCTGGCCGTATCCACCACTGCATGCGCGCCATTGGCCACGCCGAAGCGGCGTTGGAGTTGATGTGTAAACGGTCCTTGGAGCGCGAGGCTTTTGGCAAAAAACTGGCGCAACTAGGGGCAAATTATGACATCATCGCCGAATGCCGGATAGAAATCGAGCAAGTGCGTTTGTTGTGCCTGAAGGCCGCGTGGATGATGGATCAGGGCGATGCTCGCGCCGCCGCCCCGTGGATCAGCCAGATCAAAGTCGCCGCACCGCGTGTCGCCCTTAAAGTGGTTGACGAGGCCGTCCAAATGCACGGCGCCGCTGGAATCAGCCAAGATACCAGCCTTGCCGCCAGTTGGACGCATGTTCGCACATTACGCCTAGCCGATGGGCCCGACGCTGTTCACCGCCGCCAAATCGCCCGAGTCGAGTTGCGCAAATACACAAACGAGAAGATTTGATATGAGCGATCTGCTCGATCTTGACGTCGTTGCCAAATACATGGCCAGCCGGATTGACGGGTTTAGCGGGTCGCTGAGTGCTGAAAAAACCCCGACGGGGCAATCCAACCCTACGTTCATTCTGACGTCTTCCACGGGGAAATTCGTCCTGCGGCACAAGCCCCCGGGTGTGCTTTTGAAATCGGCCCATGCGGTTGACCGCGAATTTCGCGTGATGTCGGCATTGGCGAACACCGGCGTTCCTGTCCCAAAGATGTATTTTTTGTGCGAAGACGAAGACGTTATCGGCAGCATGTTTTACGTGATGGAATATATTGATGGGCGAAATTTCGTTGACCCGAGAATTCCCGATGTGACGCCGATTGAGCGTCGCGGGATGTACGATGCCATGAATGCCGGCCTCGCAGCACTTCATTGCGTTGATGTCGATGCGGTCGGGTTGACGGATTACGGCAAGTCGGGAAATTATTTTGTGCGCCAGATTTCGCGCTGGTCAGGCCAGTACCGCGCCAGTGAAACGGGCACGATTACGGAAATGGACCAGCTAATTGAGTGGCTGGACGGGAACATTCCCGAAGGCGACGACAAAACATCTTTGGTGCACGGGGATTGGCGCATTGATAACCTGCTGTTTGCCCCCGACCGCCCGAAATTGGCCGCCATCCTTGATTGGGAGCTTTCAACCCTTGGTCACCCTCTGGCCGATCTTGGCGCACAATTGATGCAGTGGGCGATGCCTGTGGGCCCTGAGGGGCGGGGCTTGGACGGGGTAGATCGTGGTGCACTGGGCATTCCCGAGGATCGTGAATATATTGAACTGTATGCCAAACAGACGGGCCTGAGCGATGTGCCTGAAATGGATTTTTACGTTGCGTTCAGCTTTTTCCGCATGGCGGCGATTTTGCAAGGGGTCAAGAAGCGGGCACTTGATGGAAACGCCTCGAACCCGGAACAGGCGCTGCGGCTTGGGTCTTTCGTGCCGATTTTTGCCGGTAAAGGTTTACAGATTGCTAACGCGGAATAGTGAAAATCACCTTCAACCCACCCAGCCGTTCACTGCTATCTAGTTCCACGGTGCCACCGTGGCTACGGGCAACATCGGCGACAATCGCCAGCCCTAAACCAACCCCGCCGCGGTTATCTTGATTACGGGATTGATCGAGCCTGACAAACGGTTTCAACACATTTTCCCGCTCGACTTCGGGAATCCCCGGTCCGTTATCTTCGACAATAACTTGCAGGTGTTTACCAGACAAAGTTGCGGTTAACGAAACCTGATCAGCATACCGACACGCATTGGAAAGAAGGTTTGTGATCGCGCGCGACACCGCCCCGGAACGCAGAAATACGTCACTTGATTTCGGCGTTTGATTTTCAAATTCATACCGAATTTCACGACCGGAACGCAGGCAGTCTGCTACCACCTTGTCTAGCAAGTCCTGCGGGTTAACCGCTTTTACTTCCTCAAGGGAATCGCCGCGCGAGAAGGACAGGAAGACATCCAGCATTTGCTCCATATCCTCGACATCTTGCTGCATATGGCGCGTTTCCTCGTCCTCAGACATCATTTCAAGCGACAGTTTTAACCGCGTAAGCGGGGTTCGCAAATCATGACTTACGGAGGATAACATCTGCGTGCGCTGTTCAATCTGGCGCTCAAGACGCCCTCGCATCGCGACGAACGAGTGTCCGGCCCGCCGCACTTCGGTTGCTCCTGCCGGATGAAATGGTACAACGCGGCCTTTTCCGAAAGCTTCCGCAGCGTCAGCTAATCTACGGATCGGGCGCACTTGATTTCGCAAAAATAGGGCGGAAATTACTGTCATAATTATCGCCGTCAACAGCATCCAAAGCAGCAATTGATGCGGATTTGTGGCACTCACCCGACTGCGCGGAACTTTCGCATGCAGCACGCCGCGTATGGTTTGTATCTGAACATCGACCATCCAGTTTGCCTCGACAAGGTCAA
>CAKZNY010000122.1 GCA_937132145.1 uncultured Paracoccaceae bacterium
TCCAGCTAGGCAGTACCACCGTGGTAAACGCAAACATCGTTGGGCTTTGGGTTAACGCGCTGACACAGCAGGGCAATCGCATGAATAAATTAGCAGGCGACAAATGAGGTAAGTGTTGATTCAATGAGTGATCTTTTAGATTTTACTGAGGTCATTACCCATGTCCAATATCGACGCGCCCGGCAGCCAGCCCATTGATTTTTTTACGCATTTCTCAACTTTATCTGACCCGCGACAGCAAACAAAGCTGCTTTACCCTATGGCAGAGATTTTGCTTTTGACGTTATGTGCCGTGTTGTCCGGTGCGAATGACTGGGTCTCTATTTCTGCGTTTGGAACCAAGAAACTGGCCTTTTTGCGGAAATTCTTGCCATTTTCGGACGGAACACCGTCACATGATCAACTGGGAAACATCTATGCCGCACTGGATGCCCATCATTTCCAGGGCTGCTTTATGGATTGGGTCACCTCCTTAAACAGCACCCTGAGCGGGGTTGTGGCGATAGATGGTAAAACCTCACGTCGCAGCTTGGATAAGGCTGGTAGCAAGGCTGCAATTCACATGATCTCGGCCTGGAGTTCAGAGTTGAACCTGACGCTTGCCCAACGGCAGGTGGACGGCAAATCCAACGAGATTACGGCCATACCGGAACTGTTAGACCTCCTGACGCTCAAGGGGGCCATCGTCACTATAGACGCTATGCATTGCCCGACAGTGGTTTGTGGAACAAACCATGAGAGGGGGATGTCAGCGTGATATTGCCGCTAAAATCATCAGCAAACAAGCGGATTATGTCTTGGCTTTAAAAGGCAATCAAGGCGCCCTTCGCAAAGATACCGAATTGTATATGAAAGAACAGGATGCTGTATATTTTGCAGACACAACAGTAACTTACCATGAGACCGTAGAAAAATCTCATGGCCGTATTGAAACAAGAAAAGTCACTGTTTGCTCGGATATTGAATGGCTGAAGGCGCGGCACAATTGGCCTGGATTGGAAAGTATCGTGATGGTCCAATACTGCGCAACACTTCAAGATAAAACCCGCTCAGAGACACGCTTTTACATCTCATCCATGACCTGTGACGCCGAAGCCCACGCAAAAGCTATCCGCGATCACCGGGGTATTGAAAACGGGCTGCATTGGGTCATGGATATGGTGTTTCGCGATGATGAGTGCCGTATCCGCAAGGGAAACGCCCCTGCTAATTTTACAACGATCAAGCACGCCGCAAGCAACATGCTACGCTCCGTTAAGGGAACCCAAAGCCTCAGGTTAAAACGACACTTGGCCGCCTGGGACGAGGATCCTCTGTTCCAGATAATTCAGGGATAAAACTCATGCGATTCCCCTAGGGAATCTGCATCCGCGAAATATTAATTTGAATCGGCATTTCCAAACCGTCGAACGCGGCCTGCAAATTCCTCTAAACATTCCGCGTAAACTTCGGCAGTGAAATCCGGCCACGACACATTCGGGAACATAAGTTCCGAATAAGCGCTCTGCCAGATCATGAAATTAGACAACCGTAATTCGCCAGCTGTGCGAATTATCAGATCTGGATCAGCCTGTTCACGGGTGTCCATATGATCGCAAATCGTGCCCTCTGTGATCGCATCGACGGATAAGGTGCCGTCAAGAACTTTGGCGGCGATACTGCGCGTCGCGCGAATAATCTCGTCGCGGCCGCCGTAATTAATCGCAATGTTCAGATTCAGTCCAGTGTTATCCTTGGTTAGCCCCGAAAGCTGCTCCATCTGAAGGCGAATGTCCTGCGCCAAAGGCGTAGCGTCGCCCAAAAAGCGTACCCGCACGTTCTTGTCATGCAGTTCCAGCAAGTTGTTTTGCATATACCCGCGAAATAATTTCATCAACCCTTCGACTTCGTGCGCAGCACGCTTCCAGTTTTCCGTTGAAAACGCATAGAGAGTTAAGGTCGTCACGCCGAGATTCGGGCTATTTTTGACAATATCCTTTACGCGACTCGCGCCACGTTTGTGACCAACCAGGCGCGCCAGTCCGCGCGACGTGGCCCATCGGCCGTTGCCATCCATAATAATTCCGACGTGCATATGCTTCTCTTTGTAATAGTGTGGTGTGCCGGCAGGGTATCGCTATGGCATCCTTGTTGAAGTGTAGTATTAGTAAAGGTTGAGTTGTATATCAACATAATACTCACTCTCAAAACGAGAATTTATTTACAAACCTACGTACGCCCTTTTTATTACTAATTAACTCGATAAATTGCTTCAAGTGTCGGTGTGGTTTTGCAGAACCAGCAAGTAGGTGTATCCGCAAATACCTAACTAACCTCGTAAACTTGCAATTTGTTTCATGTCTCCATATCGTATCCTCGGTTTGACAATAATTTTTATCTATTTAGTGCTAGGCGGTGTCATCATTTAGGGGATTCCCAAACGTTCAAATGAGTGATTCATAGAGAACCAGCTTTGAAGGAGTTGGTTCATGCGAAGATATGCATTGCGAGACGATCAGTGGGAAAGAATTAAGGCTCTATTGCCGGGTAAATCCGGGGATCGAGGACGGACGGCTTCGGACAACAGATTGTTTGTCGAAGCGGTGCTTTACCGCTATCGCGCGGGCATCCCGTGGCGCGATTTACCCATTGCCTGACAGGTGATGTTTACATCACCGAGAAGGGGAGAGGTTTGGTGATTTTCGCGTCGTTCACACCCGCCATATGCGCTGGAGCAAGTCCGGCGTATGGTCCCGTCTTTTCAATCACTTAAGCCAAGACAGCGACAATGAATACGCCATGATTGACTCAACTATTGTGCGTGCACACCAGCATGCGGCAGGTGCGCGGGGGCGGTCAAAAAAACCGAATGTATCCGTTGCCGGCAGGGCATTCATTAAATGCCCGAGAGGGGGCGTTCCAAAGGCGGATTAAGTATTACCTGACAGGTGATTGCATTCAATCACCGAGAAGGCACCAAAATTCACGCAACCTGCCCCTCTCGGCAGATTGCTTTGCAATCGCCTGCCGGGCAATGGATGCATTGGGCAATCCACCGGGTTTTTTCCTGACCGGCGGACAAGCCTGCGATCTGGACGGCGCGGATCAATTAATCGGTAGTCTTGAGGCCCCGATTATTCTCGCTGACAAAGGATATGACGCCGATATTCGGGTTATTACGCCGCTAATTCTGGCAGGAAAACAAGTTGTTATCCCGCCAAAATCCAATCGCAAAGTTCAGAGGTATTATGATACATCTCTCTATAAAGCGCGGCATCTGATCGAAAACTTCTTTGAAAAGCTCAAGCATTACAGAGCAATAGCTACTCGCTATGACAAAACCGCAGTTGCTTTCCTTGGTGCAATCCATCTCGCGGCTTGTTTGATATGGCTCAAATGATGATGCCGCCTACGTCTTATCAATGAAATCAAGCCAAATCGAAGCGATCGGCGTTCATTGCTTTGGTCCAAGCAGCTACAAAGTCTCGAACGAATGCTTCTTGGCTATCGTCTTGGGCATAGACTTCCGCTAGTGCTCGAAGTTGAGAGTTGGAGCCGAAGATCAGGTCGACGCGGGTGCCGGTCCATTTCACTTTGCCGCTCGCGCGATCGCGTCCTTCGAACACGTCGGCGGATTTCGAGACTGCTTTCCACTCCGTATTCATGTCGAGAAGGTTTACGAAGAAGTCGTTGGTAAGTGCCTCTGGCCGCGTCGTGAATACGCCATGTCGGGATTGTCCGGTGTTTGCATTCAGCACGCGCATGCCCCCGATAAGAACCGTCATTTCGGGTGCGGTTAACGTTAGCAATTGTGCGCGATCAACAAGCAGCTCTTCTGCTGATACCGAATATTCCGCTTTAAGGTAGTTACGGAATCCGTCTGCGACAGGTTCAAGCACCGCTATGGAATCGACATCGGTTTGTTCCTGCGAGGCGTCCGTCCGGCCCGGTGTGAACGGAACCTCGGCTTTGTGGCCAGCGTTTTCTGCGGCCTGCTCAACGGCGGCACAACCACCAAGGACGATCAGATCAGCGAGAGAAACCTTCTTGCCGCCGGTCTGCGCGTCGTTGAACTCGCGTTGTATCGCCTCAAGTGATTTCAGAACTTTTGCAAGTTGGGCGGGCTGGTTCACTTCCCAATCTTTCTGTGGCGCGAGACGAATACGCGCTCCGTTTGCCCCTCCGCGTTTGTCAGAACCGCGGAAAGTTGCCGCCGACGCCCACGCGGTCGAGACCAGTTCGGAAATCGAAAGGTCTGACGCAAGAATTTCCCCCTTGAGGTTTGAAATGTCGGCGGCATCAATCAGGTCGTGATCAACGGCGGGAACAGGATCTTGCCAGATCAGCTCCTCTGCTGGAACCTCCGCGCCTAGATATCGTGAACGGGGTCCCATGTCGCGGTGTGTTAGCTTGTACCATGCACGGGCGAAGGCGTCCGCGAACTCTTCCGGATGTTCGTGAAAGCGCTTCGAAATCGGGCCATAGACCGGATCCATCCGCATCGCCATGTCCGCAGTGGTCATGACCGGCGCATGCCGTTTCGACGGGTCGTGCGCATCCGGTACGGAGTCTGCAGCAGCTGCATCGGTTGGTATCCATTGATGGGCTCCGGCGGGGCTTTTTGTCAATTCCCACTCATAGCCGAACAGGGTGTCAAAATAGGTGTTATCCCACTGGATGGGCGTCGCAGTCCACGCGCCTTCCAGACCGCTTGAAATTGTATCAACGCCCTTGCCGCTACCAAAACTGCTCTTCCAGCCAAAGCCCTGATCTTCGATGGTTGCACCCTCTGGCTCTGCGCCGACAAGCGCTGTATCGCCAGCACCATGCGTTTTGCCAAAGGTGTGCCCGCCAGCAACAAGCGCGACTGTTTCCTCGTCGTTCATGGCCATGCGGCTGAAGGTTTCACGAATGTCTACACCTGACGCAATCGGGTTCGGATCCCCGTTGGGTCCTTCAGGGTTCACGTAAATCAGGCCCATCTGCACAGCCGCGAGAGGGTTTTCGAGGTCGCGCTCACCGCTATAACGCTCGTCATCAAGCCACGTACCTTCGGCCCCCCAGTAAATATCTTCCTCAGGTTCCCATATGTCCTCGCGCCCGCCAGCAAAACCAAAGGTCTTGAAACCCATCGACTCCAGCGCACAATTTCCGGCTAAAATCATCAGATCGGCCCATGATATTTTGTTGCCATACTTCTGCTTGACCGGCCAGAGAAGCCTGCGTGCTTTGTCGAGGTTCACGTTATCCGGCCAGCTGTTAAGTGGCGCAAAACGTTGCGTGCCCGAGGATGCCCCGCCGCGACCATCTCCGATTCGATAGGTGCCAGCACTGTGCCACGCCATCCGAATAAAAAACGGCCCGTAGTGACCGTAGTCAGCCGGCCACCAATCCTGCGAATCGGTCATAAGCGCAAAAATGTCTTTCTTCAGCGCGACAAGATCGAGTTTATTGAACTCGTCAGCGTAGTTGAACTCAGCGCCCATTGGGTCAGACAGCGGTGAATTTTGGTGGAGAATTTTGAGGTTCAACTGGTTAGGCCACCAGTCCCGGTTCGAGGGGCCGCTAACAGAGGTCTGCATAACCGGGCATTTTCCTGCGTTTTCGGTGCTATTTTTAGTCATAATTCTCTCCCGTTGTAGCTAAGTGTATCGCGCTGTCCTGAAGTCTTGGCATTTTGGAGCCCGATTTAATTTTGAAATGGTATTCTCTCATCTTCCTCAAGGCAGTATAACATATTTACCAACTGGAAAAAGTTGCTTTTTCTGTTTGAATTTATACGTTATGCTTATGGTGAATTTGGCTCTCAAACAGCTCCGCTATTTTGAAGCTATGGCTCATCACAGGCACTTTGGACGCGATGACACCAAACACCATGTCGCAAAATCGAAAGTCTAGGAAGACGAGAGCGTACCTAGGGTCAGGACCTATTAATATATTGCCTATATGACGATGTTCTGAATCAATACCCTCCAACATCAGGAGGGTAACATGTCAGACCAATTTT
>CAKZNY010000123.1 GCA_937132145.1 uncultured Paracoccaceae bacterium
TTTTTCTTCGGCCCTATTATTTTCGAACTTCATTTCTTTAATAGCAACAGAACTCGCGGCACCCGCCTGAATTATCTTCACTCTGGTTGTGAATCTCTCGGCCCACCACGCCCCTCCCCATGTGAGTGCCGGGGTCATTAACGCTAACACCACGCCAATAATCAGCGGTAGCCACAGTTTTACATGGCCGTCAAAATAGTTAAACTTTTCGAGAATATCTACTTCCGCATAAATGACATAATACAACGGTTGCCAGTTGAATGCCAAAAAAGAAATTACAATTGATCCAAAAAAATGGCTTCGCGCACGACTGGCGAAGGCCTCGAATAATTCCTACACGTATTCCACTTTTCATCCTCACATTCACATATGAAGTCGTAATCTAGCCGCTCCAACAAAAATAGCAATAAGACTACACTACTCTCCTTCGTGCCAACAAAAAACGCCCACAGTTTCCCATAGGCGTTTCCCATTCATAAGCGGTATTTAGTTAATCACTACCGTAGCAAACATTCCAGCTTCATAGTGCCCCGGAAGTTCGCAAGTGATCTCGGTTTCATCCATTGTCTGGACGGGCACAAAGTACCACTCGACTATTTGGTTTGGCCCAACTTCGACCTCCCAGATAGAGCCTTTAACCTCCGTCACCAGATTGCCGTCGGCATCCTCGACCTGAACTTTGCGCGTGAAGATGCGTTCATACATTTCGTTGAGTGCCAGCTCGTGCTTGATTTTGTCAACATTGGTTATCACCAGCTTGTAAGCCTGACCCGTTTCGAATTCGTAATGGTTCGGTGACAGATACATCCCGTCGCCGTTCGAACCCATCTCCATGTAGACCGTAATCACGTTGGCGCGACTAAGATCACCTACGGCCAAAGCAGGGCTTGCGATGGCTGCGGCAAGTATAGCCGCAGTGAGAAATAAATGTTTCATGGTTTTCTCCTTAATTGACCGTCTAAGCGGGGCAGCGGGAAAAGCTCGCTGTCGTTTGCACCATAGAAGTACGCACGAAAAGTTCATTGATTTCGATCAACTAATACGTGCGAATATGGAAAATAATGGGAATTCCCGAAATAAAAACGCCCGCGAATGATCACGGGCGTTCTCAAGTTTTCAAAGGCTTGAAACTTACTTCAAAGCCGCGTCTGTGATTGCATGTGTCCATGCGCCCACAGGCTCCATCGTGATAACCGGATCGGAACCACCGGACATAAGCGAAGCAACCGTGCGCTCGTATGCGGCGATGTCCAAAGCGCCGTTAGAACCGGCTGTCAGTTTGGCAATTTCGCCCATCATACGTTTCTGGTGCTCTTCTGTTTGCGCACCCGAAGCATCGTTTTCAAGAACGATCATCGCCGCTGCATCAGGATTGGCTTCAGCCCATTTCCAGCCCTTCATGGACGCCCGAACGAAGCGAACCATTTTGTCAACAAACGCTGCATCGTTCAGGTTGTCTTCCAGCACATACATGCCGTCTTCAAGCGTTGCCACGCCTTGATCTTCATACTTGAACACGATCAGATCGTCGGCGGTAAGGCCCGCATCAATGATCTGCCAGTACTCGTTATATGTCATGGTGGACACACAATCAGCCTGACCCTGAAGGATCGGATCGACGTTGAAACCCTGCTTCAGAACCGTCACGCCATCGTCGCCACCGTCCGTGGAAAGACCAAGCTGCGACATCCAGCTAAGGAACGGATACTCGTTGCCGAAGAACCAGACGCCAAGCGTTTTACCGGCGAAATCGGCAGGGGACTCAATACCGCTGTCACGACGACAGGTCAGCATCATGCCCGAGCTGGCGAAAGGCTGCGCGATATTAACCATCGGCAAACCTTTTTCACGCGAAGCCAGCGCGCTCGGCATCCAGTCCAGAACAACATCTGCCCCGCCACCGGCAAGAACCTGTGCAGGCGCGATATCCGGGCCACCGGGTTTGATCGTCACGTTCAGACCCTCGTCGGCATAAAACCCGTTGTCCAGTGCCACATAGTAACCCGCAAACTGCGCCTGTGTTACCCATTTAAGTTGCAGCGTCACATCTTCCGCCGCCTGTGCTGCAAACCCTGACAGCATCATCGCGCCAGTCATTGCACCCGTTAATAGTTTGTTCATCATACTCTCCTAGTTAGTCCTGCCCGCGCTGGGAAGGATGCCAAAACGTGGTCGCTTTCTCAAGAAGCGCTACCACACCATAAAATGTAGAGCCGGCAATCGCCGCCACCACAATCTCTGCCCACACCATATCGAGCGCCAGACGCCCGACCTCGGTCGAAATCCGAAAGCCCATGCCAACGGTGGGCGAGCCGAAAAACTCCGCCACAATAGCACCGATCAGCGCCAAAGTGGTCGAGATTTTCAACCCGTTAAATATAAAAGGCGCCGCCGCTGGCAGCCGCAGCTTCAGCAGCTTTTGCGGATAACTCGCCGCATAGGTCCGCATCAAATCGCGCTGC
>CAKZNY010000124.1 GCA_937132145.1 uncultured Paracoccaceae bacterium
CCGCCCCGTCACATTGCTGGACGGCGACATCGTGCGCAAGAACCTGTCCTCGGAACTAGGTTTCAGCAAAGCGCACCGCGATCTGAACATCCGCCGTATCGGCTATGTTGCCAGCGAAATCACCAAGAACGGCGGTATCGCCATCTGCGCACCAATTGCACCCTACACCGCCACCCGCCGTGCAGTGCGCGAGGAAATCGAGAGTTTCGGGACATTCATAGAAGTCCACGTTTCCACCAGCCTTGAAGTGTGCGAACGCCGCGACCGTAAAGGCCTCTATAAATTGGCGCGGGAAGGGAAGATCAAAGAGTTCACCGGCATCTCCGACCCCTACGAGGCCCCCACCAATGCCGAGCTGGTCGTCGACACCGAAAACCTCGACGTCGACACCTGCGCACATCAGGTCATCCTGAAGCTGGAACAATTGGGCCTGATTGTCGGGTAATACAAAAGTCGTTTACCCATAAAAAAAGCATGGGCCCGTAGGGTGGACCCATGCTCTTTAAACTATAAAAATCGTACGCCATTCGGGCAATACTTGTGAACTCGGTATCTTGCACAGAAGGCGAACCCTCCCGAAACAAGAACCATTGCTTAATACCCCACCAAAAAACCCGTAAAAGACTAGTCTCGCGACTATACTTAAAACTCGTTAAATGGTGCGGCCCGCCAGCTAGCTCACATGCACTACAACACGGGGCAAGCGATTCGAGCATCAACATGATACTCACGACCTTCGATACTAGTTACTAACAAAGTAAACCTAACAAGTTGTGACGCCTCCGCCGAGAACAAATACCCCGTTTTGCTACCTCTTTAAGAAATTTTGTCAAAACCAAGTCAAAACCAATGCTAACTTCAGTAAAATTGAAGTTACGCTGTGTCGCCGTTTTCATTGCCAGCAATCAGCAACAACAACATAACTAATTAGATATATACTAATGGATATGTTCTGTTATTGGTGTGCCTTCGAGTCGAGCCATTCTCTTAAGTTGCAAAAACCCGATTCTCTCATTTTGCGAGTTCAATTGATCTTAATCCGGTGGGTCACCTGTTCCCGCAAAATCCGGCGTAAATCGACAATCAACAGGCCATTTTCGAACTTGCTACCGATCGTTTCGATACACTCGGCCAGTACAAAAACGCGCTTGAATTGCCTTGCCGCGATGCCCTGATGCAAAAACTCGGTAACACCTTGTGACTGCTCGCCACAAATAATCAATTGCGGCCCCTCTACAACCACCGACAAATCCTCGATCTTGAACCCGGCCACGGCCAGAATGATGCGAAAATGATCATCGCTTAGCTGTTCAATATTATACGGCGGATGACCATCGTTGTTAATCTTCGCGCTGCTCTCGAGCATTTGCTCCAATGCCTCGAACCCCAACAGATACGGGTGGGCAAAAAACGAAAGCTTCGGCATGTGGCACCCCTTTTCACGACAACGGCGGCATTACGCAAAATATGGACCCGCGCCCACATAAAAACAAGCCCACGGGGGTATTCGCACGCGCACCGTCTTGGTATACATACCCCACAAAACCAAAGGGGCGCACGTGTCATGACTAGACCACCCACCATGGGTCACCGCGAAATCCTGCGTGTGCGTCTGGCAATGCTTAAACGCGAGCATAGCGATCTAGATGGCGCCACCCATGCTTTAATCGAGGCCCGCACGGCAGATCCGCTAACCCTGCGCCGCCTGAAGAAACAGAAATTGGCCCTGAAAGACAAAATCGCGCGGATCGAGGATGAATTAACCCCCGATATTATCGCTTAACCCATACGCCTTGCACCGACGCCTTCAACGGCTATAGTGCGGCCTTCTTGAACCGGCCGGAGAAAACAGATGACCCAACCCAAAATCGGCATCATAATGGGTAGCCAGTCCGACTGGCCGACAATGAAACTGGCCGCAGATATTCTCGATGAACTAGGCGTGACGTACGAGACCAAGATCGTCTCCGCCCACCGCACCCCTGATCGGCTGTGGACCTACGGTAAAACCGCCGTTGAGCGTGGCTTGCAAGTGATTATCGCAGGCGCGGGCGGGGCGGCGCATTTGCCCGGAATGATGGCCTCCAAAACCCGCATCCCTGTGTTGGGTGTCCCCATCCAGACCAACGCGCTTTCAGGCGTGGATTCGCTTTATTCCATAGTGCAGATGCCCAAAGGATTTCCTGTTGGCACCATGGCAATCGGGGCTGCGGGCGCTGCGAACGCTGGCCTGATGGCCGCCGCGATCCTCGCCAACACAGACGAAGCACTGGCCAAACGGCTGGAGCAATGGCGCACAGACCTTTCCAATTCTATCACGG
>CAKZNY010000125.1 GCA_937132145.1 uncultured Paracoccaceae bacterium
GCACTACGAGGCCCGTTGGGGTGCCAGCGGCCACGCCCATGTGGACGAAGTTTTTGTAAACCACGTCGGTGCCGTCGATTTCGGCGTTCACTTCCGGCACTTCTTTTAGCGCGTGACAGCAAGCCTTGGTAAAGAAGGACATGAAGCCCAGTTTCACGCCGTGCTTTTTGAGGAACAGGTCTTTGTATTCATTCCGGATAGCCATGATCGCCGTCATATCCACCTCGTTAAAGGTGGTTAGCATGGCGGCGGTGTTCTGGGCCTCTTTCAGGCGGCGCGCGATAGTCTGGCGAAGGCGGCTCATTTTTACGCGCTCTTCGCGGGCGCTATCATCCGCGGCGACTGGTGCGCGCGGGGTGGCGGGGGCTGGCGTTGGTGCAGGTGCCGGAGCGGCGGCGTTTAATACGTCTTCTTTCATGATACGACCATCGCGGCCGGTGCCTGTGACCTGATCCGAAGTCAGGCCTTTTTCTACCATCAGTTTCTTGGCGGAGGGGGCATCCTCAACATCTTTTGCGGAGGCAGGGACTGCGGTGGCTGCGGGTGCAGGTTCCGCTGTCGCCTTGGCGGGGGTGGCCGCAGCGGTTGCGCCTTCCTCGATGTTGGCGAGTAGGGCGTCAACGCCGACGGAGGCACCCTCGGGGGCTACGATCTCGGACATTACACCTGCAACTGGCGAGGGGACCTCGACCGTTACTTTGTCTGTTTCCAGTTCGCAGAGCATTTCATCGACGGCCACGGCATCGCCGGGCTTTTTGAACCATGTTGCCACGGTGGCTTCGGTGACGCTTTCACCCAGAGTTGGAACGCGAATTTCCGTCATTGGTTCAATCCTTTACAGTGTTAGCGCGTCGTTAACGAGCGCTGTTTGTTGTGCTTTATGTGTTGATCCGAGGCCTGTTGCCACCGATGCGGAGGATGCGCGGCCGACGTAAACGGGGCGTTTGGCTTTAATTTCAATGCGGCTGAGAACCCATTCAATGTTGGGTTCAACGAACGTCCAGCCACCTTGGTTTTTCGGTTCTTCCTGACACCAGATAATATCCGCGTCGGCGAAGCGTTTTAGTTCGTTGATCAGGGACATGGCCGGGAACGGGTAGAATTGCTCCAACCGCAACAGGTAGATGTCGGTGATGCCACGCGCGTCGCGTTCGGCAAGCAGGTCATAGTAAACTTTGCCCGAACACATAACGACGCGCTTGATATCGGCGTCAGGTTTCAGAACCGTGTCCGATTGGCCGGACTGGGCGCTATCCCACAAAATGCGGTGGAAGCTGGAGCCGGTCTGCATTTCCTTCAACGTCGAAACCGCGCCCTTGTGGCGAAGCAACGATTTTGGCGTCATGATTATTAGCGGCTTGCGGAAGGTCCGGTGCAGCTGGCGACGCAGGATGTGGAAGTAGTTCGCAGGCGTTGTGACGTTGGCGACGATCCAGTTATCCTCGGCGGAAAGTTGCAAGAACCGTTCAAGCCGGGCGGAGGAATGTTCAGGTCCCTGGCCCTCGTACCCGTGGGGCAGAAGCAAGACCAAGCCGGACATGCGCAGCCATTTACGCTCGCCAGAGCTGATGAACTGGTCGATCATGATTTGTGCGCCATTAGCGAAATCACCGAACTGCGCTTCCCAAAGGACAAGGGCGTTTGGTTCGGCCAGAGTGTAGCCATATTCATAGCCAAGCACCGCGTATTCGGACAGCATGGAGTCGATAACTTCGTAGCTTGCTTGACCGTCTTTGATATTGTCCAACGGCAAATAACGCTCTTCGGTTTCTTGGTCGATAATACCCGAGTGGCGATGACTGAACGTGCCGCGCATACTATCCTGACCGGACAGGCGCACAGGATACCCTTCCAGCAACAGGGTTCCGAAGGCCAGCGCCTCGGCCGTGGCCCAGTCGATGCCTTTGCCCGTTTTCAGCATGTCTTTCTTGGCGTTCAATATCCGCACCACAGTTTTATGCGGTTTGTAACCTTCGGGAAGACGGGTCAGCGCATCGCCAACCGTTTTCAGCCGTGCCTTGCTGACAGGCGTTTTCCCGCGCTCGTATTGGTCCAGCTTGCGATCGAGATGTGACCAACGCCCGTCAAGCCAGTCAGCCTTGTTGGGGTTATAGTTTTTGCCAATCTCGAATTCCTCGTTCAGGTGAGCCTGAAACGCGGTTTTTATATCTTCGATTTCCCCTTCGGGAATCAAGCCGTCGGCGATAAGGCGTTCGGTGTAAAGTTGCAGCGTCGTTTTCTGCTTTTTGATCGCGCGGTACATCTGCGGCTGCGTGAACATGGGCTCGTCGCCCTCGTTATGGCCGAAGCGGCGGTAGCAGAAGATGTCCAGAACGACGTCTTTATGGAACTTTTGGCGGAACTCGATCGCGACTT
>CAKZNY010000126.1 GCA_937132145.1 uncultured Paracoccaceae bacterium
GTACTTACTTGGAAATGTTGAGGCGAACACCGGGACGATCTTCGGGCGTTCCGATAAATTCGATTCCTGCGGCTTCAAACGCTTTGCGGAGTTTTTCCAGTGTCGCAACACTGCTTTTTGGAGGACCGTCTTCTGCTTCAACACGGCGAACTGTTTTAGCGCCAATCCCAGCGGTTTTTGCTAAGTCGTTTGCAGTCCATCGCAATGCATGCCGAGCCAAACGTATTTGAAGTCCTATAATCATTGACTATCCAGTTAATGACCACCATATGGTCATGTATGACTATTAATTGCCCCAATATAGCACATTACGACTGGCGAGAAGCCCTCAAACGCCTAGACGGTGCCTACGCTCCGTCTATCATGAAATCTTATAGAGTAAATGTCGAGATATTTGTGTCGTGGTGCAATGCGCGGGGATATGAGGCGCTGCCTGCAAGTGTGGAAACCCTTGCGGAATTCCTGAATGACCAGGCCAAGACTTGTTCGATCTCGACCATCCGAATACGGTATTATGCAATTAGAAAAATCCACCGGTTGCTTGACCTTCCGGATTGCACTGATGCAGAAGAGATAAACCTCGTTTTGCGGCGCATCCGTCGTTCAAAGTTTTATCGTCCAAAGCAGGCTAAGGCTTTAATCGGCGATCATAAAACCAAATTTATATGTGCACAACCAGCAACGCCTTGGGGTTTGCGCGATAAAGCCATAATCGCACTGGGCTACGATATACTGGCGCGAAGGTCCGAGCTTGTATCGATCAAGACCACCGATATCGAATTTAGAAGCGACGAAACGGTTCGCGTGATCATCCGAAGGAGTAAATCCGACCCCTTCGGAAGTGGGCGCATTGCATACACCTCTCGCGAAACAGCAAACCTTCTTACCGAATGGCTGAGTTGGAGAGGGGAAAGCTTTGAGTATCTGTTCTGCCCGATACATCAGGACAAGGCTTTAAATCGGAGCCTCAACGCTACCACTATAAAGAGGGTGATCAAAAAAGCTGCTAAGCTCGCTGGATTTGATGAAGGGGATGTTAAGAATTTTTCTGGCCACTCAATGCGTGTTGGCGCAGCGCAGGACTTGCTTTGTGCCGGCTATGATACAGCAGCGATAATGCGGGCTGGAGGTTGGAAATCAGTAGCTGTTTTAGCGCGGTATCTGGAGGCAGCAGAGCATAATGTTTGGGCGTAGCCGGGCGTTACTTCGGGTTTACTGCCGTACTATTTGATTGCATTTTAGATTTTATTGGTGCTTCAGACCTATTTGAAGGAATTCTCGGTATTTGCAAACTAATAATTTCAAACCTATGAGTGCCCATATTTATCCTCGAACCTTACGATATCATCCTCCCCGAGATAGCTCCCGGTTTGCACTTCTATCAACTCCAGCGGTATTTTGCCTGGGTTTTCCAGCGCGTGTATCTCGCCAAGCGGGATGTAGGTGGACTGATTCTCCGAGGAGAGTGGTCTCGTCGCCCTTGGTGACCTTGGCCGTGCCGCGCACCACCACCCAATGTTCGGCGCGGTGGAAGTGTTTTTGTAACGAAAGTTTCGCGCCTGGGTTAACCGTGATCCGTTTTACCTGATAGCGCTCGCCCCTATCAACGCTGTCGTATTTACCCCAAGGGCGATAGACTTCGCGGTGGTATTCCACTTCGGAACGCCCTTCAGATTTAAGACGTTCTACCAGCGTTTTAACGTCTTGCACCTTGTCTTTGGGGGCCACAAAGACCGCGTCTTTAGTTTCGACGATCACCATGTTTTCACACCCGACTGCCGTCACCAGGCGACTGCCCGCGTTAATGTAATTGCCCGAACCATTCAGGCTGACCACATCACCAATCTCGCAGTTGCCATCCTCATCCTTTGGCGAGGCCTCCCATAGTGCAGTCCAGGAACCGATATCGCTCCAGCCTACATCAAGTGGCACAACCACGGATGCATCGGTTTTTTCCATAACCGCATAATCAATCGAATCTTCGGGGCAGGCCACGAACGCATCCTTGTCGAACCGCAAAAAGTCCAGATCGGTCTGCTTGCCTGCAAACGCATCCTGACAGGACTTCAAAATATCGGGGCGAAACTTTTCCAACTCCTCCAGATACCGACTAGCACGGAACATGAAAATGCCGCTGTTCCAATAATACCCGCCAGCCTCAAGATAACCTGTTGCAGTTGCGTCGTCCGGTTTTTCGACAAACGCCTCGACTTTAAGCCCGGCACCATCTGGCACGCCGCCTCTTATATAGCCGTATCCGGTTTCGGGATGCGTCGGCGTGATACCAAATGTCACCAGCTTGCCGGCATTTGCCAAGCCCATGGCGATCTGGACCGCTTCGATGAACTTCTTGGTGTCAGTGATTTTGTGATC
>CAKZNY010000127.1 GCA_937132145.1 uncultured Paracoccaceae bacterium
GATCGGGATCGTGGTAGAGCGTCGCGCGCCCGACCTCCAGATGCGCGCCGAAATGCTGCTCGACAAAATCGGCATTTTGCAAAATGTTCTGCATCGCATCACAAACCTTTCGCAATGCCTCTTTCGAGTGACCGGCCGACAACGCGCCGCGACAATCAGCGATCAGGTTTTCCAGTTCATAAGCCATTATGCATCCCCTTCTATGGTTCGGGGATTTTTTCGCGCGGGGGCGGTAAAATGTCAACACTCGGAGTAGCCTATGCCCATTCCGAAGAAACTATCGAAACAGTCCTATCGAAAAGAGGATTAACAAAATTATTGTCCGACTTTTTAGGGAAACATGCTACGCCTACGCAATGAACCGCCTTTCTATGCCAAAATTGCTGCGAAAAATCCCCGCGTTGACGCGTTGGGTTTGCCTGATGGTTTTAGCCGTAAGTACAACACCACAAATGGCATTTTCGCAAAGTGCTGGTGTAAACATGGTTGCGAGGATCGGTGTTCTGGCTTTTCGCGGCGCGGATTCAGCGCATTTGCAATGGCAACCACTCGCAAAATATTTGTCAGACGCGGTCGACGGCTGGGAATTTGAAATTGTGCCGCTGACGCTCGTCTCTGCTTCTGAAGGGATTAAGTCGAACGGGCTGGAGTTTTTAATAACAAATCCGGGCCATTATGTAACCTTGGCACGGCAATTTGGTCTTAGCGCATTAGCAACCCGCGAGAGGCGAACGCAGGCCTCCGGTATTGGGTTGTTGCGATACGGAACGGTGATTTTTTCGTTAAAGGACAGTGGTATCCAGATACTGGATGACCTCAAAGGAAAGCAGGTTGCGGCTGTCAGCTTGGATGCTTTTGGCGGGTTTCAGTTAGCGTGGCAAGAATTCACCAACCGAGGTATTGATCCTTTTAAAGATATCGAAACACTACGATTTATGGGTTTTCCACAGGATGAAATTGTTTTTTCCGTATCTCGTGGCGACGTTGACGCGGGCGTAATTCGTAGCGGATTGCTCGAAAATCTGGATGCCGAGGGGCGCATAGATATTTCCGATTTCGTTGTGCTTCAGAGCAACAGCCAATTGGGCTACCCGTATTTGGTCAGCGGCCGATTGTATCCTGAGTGGCCGTTTACTGCTTTGCCCGGAATTGACAAAACCCTACGTGAGGCGGTGACGACCGCGTTGTTGGCGACACAACAATCGAGCGCCTCGAACGAATATATGCTGAAAGATATCTGGTCAGCCCCCCTGTCGTATGAAGACGTCAGAGTGGTAACGACCGCTTATCGAAACCGCGATAACGGCATGTCGCCTTGGGCGAATTTGTTAGCTAATCCGTTGTTTTTTACATTCTTGGTAATCGCGCTCGGAGTTATCATGTTCCTGATCTGGAAAATCCAGCCACGCGCATTGTAAGACGATCAAATGAAGGTGGATGAACCGGAACTGGATCAAAACGAAGACCCGGAAAATTCCGATATCAAACGCCGTTTTCAAAGCCTGACGAAGAGGGAACTTGAAGTTCTCTCATTGATTTGTTTCGGGCATCCATCCAAGGAAATTGCCGAAACTTTAGGGATAAGCCTCAAAACCGTTGAATATCACCGCGCGAATTTGTTGCAAAAGACCGATGCGGGGACGACCGCGCATCTGGTGCAACTAGCGACCCGTTTTGGCTATGACCTAGGGATAACCCTAGGTGATTTATCCAAATAACACGGGTATTTCCGAGTTACACACGCAATCCCAATGTGAGAACATTTTTGTGCGGAAGGGGGCTAAATCACTCTTCCCTCAAACGAAAAGTTCACATGGGAGAACACAATGAAATTTGCAACAAAAGCTTTATGTCTGACGGTTTCCAGTCTGGTGATGGCGGGTTCGGTTTTTGCAGCCGAGCATGCTGACCACAACAACGATTATCGCACTTTTAACGCGGACGGCACAATCGACTACGGCCAAATCGGCGACAGTTATACAAGTGATTTGGTGATGTATCTGGCGGGCAACCAGTTCATGGTGATGGAGGAGTTGATCAAAGACTTCCAGGGCATGAACACAGATATCGCCACGATTTACGTTGAAACCATCCCGCCAGGACAGATTTTGAAGGGTCAAATTCTGAAGCAGGGTCAGATCAACGATCAAGACACCGCACAGAACCCCGATTTGTTTGCCAGTGTTAACCTTGGCCATCTGGTGAAACTGAACGCCAAAGGCGTGATGTCGGACTATATGATCTATACACACAACAAACTGGCACTGATGGTTGCTGCGGGAAATCCAAAGGGGATTAAGGGGCCGGAAGATCTGGGGCGCGATGATCTGGTACAATCGCACCCGAACCCGCTAACCGAGGGTATTTTCAAGTTCTACGGCTCGCAAATGCTACGAGATCTGGGGCTGTACGATCAGGTTACTGGCGGCGCGGAATGTAAAAGCTGTTGGGCGATTGAAGGCAAAACTTGGTTCACCAGCCGTCACCACCGCGAAACACCGCAACGGATCGAAGATGGCGAAGCCGATGTAGGCATCGTGTGGGAAACCGAAATTGTTAACGGTTTGGCGGAGGGTCGCGGGATTGCCGGCGTATCGATTGATGCACCGCTTAACCAGCAGGACAAAGTGGGTTACGCAATCGGTGCTCTTAGCACGGGTCGTAACGCCTACAATGCAATGCGGTTCTTGTCCTATCTGGGCACGAAAGGAGCACAGGACATCTATGCCTCTTACGGCTTCCTGACCGCGACGCAAGAAGAGCTGAAATTATCGCCAATTCCAGCCGCTAACTAAATAGCGCATATATAACATGGAGTTCGGGTGGGAAACTGCCCGGACTCTAACGCCCGGAATTTGCTGTATCCGGTCAAACGAACGCTCGGACGCCTTTCTGACTACTTCGCCAGCGTCTCGGCCAGCAGGTCAAAGACCAGACGAATGCGGCGACTCGTGTGCAGCTCCCTGTGGGTTGTCAGCCAGATCGGGCCGATTAATGCCGGTAGATGCGGCAAAACCCGCTCAAGACCCAGTTCGCGCGCGGCGATATCTTCGGGCAACAAGCAAATTCCCAGCCCAGCTTTTACCATTTCCAACACCACAATACTGCTGTTCGACGAGGACATGAAACCGCTATACTCGGGTGACAGACCCATTTCCTTCAGTCCGTGAATTAAGCCCCTGTCGCCCTCCATGCCGATAAAATCCGCATCGCGTAAATCTTCGGCGCAAGTGGGTCGCCCGATCTTGTC
>CAKZNY010000128.1 GCA_937132145.1 uncultured Paracoccaceae bacterium
GCAGACACCGCGTCCATGTCCAGCAGGTCTGCCGCCTCGATCCGGTTCAAGCCATATTTCTTCGCCAACGATTCCGCCTGAGGCCGACCAAGGGACAGAACAACAGCCGCAGGCAACAAATGCGCCCGCTTGGCCAGCATGATACTGGCGCGGTGAATGTCGGCTCCGGTCCCGCGGATCGCATGAAACGGCCCCTTCATCGGTGACGTCAAATCTTGCGACGGGTCCGCCATCGCGTGCACCCACGCAATACCCGCATCTGCCGGAATGACAATCCGCGCCACGTCGCCATCATACGCAGCCGTTTTCAGCGTCGTTGCGCGACGTAAAGTTATCGCCAATTCCACGATTCCGGCCATTCCACGCAAGTCGGCCAGTCGTTCGGCACTGACAACCTCGGCCGCCAAAACCAGCGCTCCATTATCGCCATCGAACACGGCCACGGGCACGCCGATACGGATATCACTACCCATTCGGGCGATACGTTCCTCTCGGTTCAGGGTTAGGGTCATGGGATTCTGCCAGAAATGTTTCAGTTCGCTTCATTCATATATCCCCTAGCCACCGGAATTGAAACATTTCCCGCAAAAGTGACACGCCTGTGTGAGCAGCTGGTACAAAGCCTTGCAAATGACCTGTTTTAGCAACAATTATTAGGGACACAGCACGGAGGAGTCGGAAAATGAGTAATATTAAGAAAATATTAATGGTTGATGACGAGGAAGACCTACGCGAAGCCCTCGCCGATCAGTTGGTAATGACGGATGAGTTCGATGTCTTTGAAGCCGGAACCGGCGCGGAGGGGTTAAAAAAGGCTAAGGAGTCCCTTTTCGACCTCATCATCCTCGACGTCGGCCTGCCCGATATGGATGGCCGCGAGCTGTGCCGCTTAATGCGTAAACAAGGCGTTAAAAGCCCGATTCTGATGCTGACAGGTCACACAACGGACTCCGATACCATTCTAGGTTTAGACGCCGGTGCGAACGATTACGTTTCCAAGCCTTTCAAATTCCCCGTGCTTCTGGCCCGCATCCGCGCCCAGCTTCGCCAGCACGAACAATCCGAGGATGCCGTTTTCACCATCGGGCCTTACACGTTCAAACCAGCCGCTAAAATGTTGCTGGACGACAATGAGCGCAAAATTCGCCTGACGGAGAAGGAAACCAACATCCTGAAATTCCTTTACCGCGCCAACGATGCCGTCGTCGCCCGCGATGTGCTGCTGCACGAGGTTTGGGGTTATAACGCTGGCGTCACCACGCACACGCTGGAAACCCACATCTATCGCCTGCGCCAAAAGATCGAACCCGATCCATCGAACGCGCGCCTACTGGTTACCGAGAGCGGTGGTTATCGCCTCGCCTCCTAAATAAGAATACCTCCCTGAGACTTGAGCCCGCTGCGTTAATCGTAGCGGGTCTTTTTTTGGTGTTGAAAACCACTAAACCGGTTTAGTAGTTTATTAACGAAATTTCGAAACCGGAGAACCCGCATGGCCTTTACCGTTTGCACCTGGAACATCAACTCTGTTCGTCTACGAGAACCGCAAGTTCTAAAACTTCTGGCCGAGGAGGCGCCCGATGTCCTGTGCCTTCAGGAATGCAAATCCCCCACGGATAAAATCCCGACCGAGAATTTCGCAGCGATGGGTTACAGCCTGATCGCGCGCGGTCAAAAAGGGTATAACGGCGTGGCCATCCTCTCGCGGCTGCCAATGCAGGACGCAGGGCACCGCGATTTTTGCGAAAAGGGTGACGCGCGGCATGTGGCCGGGCGGCTGGAGAACGGCGTTACTATTCACAATTATTACATTCCAGCGGGTGGCGATGAAGCGGATCGCACGAAGAATGAGAAGTTCGGTCACAAGCTCGACTTCCTGACCGAAATGCGCGACTGGTTTCTTAGCGAACCACCCTCAAAATCCATTTTGGTTGGCGACCTGAACATCGCCCCGCGGGAAGACGACGTTTGGGATCACAAAAAGCTGGTGAAAGTCGTCAGCCACACGCCGATCGAAATTGAACACCTCGCCGCCGCCCAAGAAGCTGGCAAATGGGTGGACATCACGCGACAGGATATTCCGGACGGCAAGTTTTACAGCTGGTGGTCGTACCGTGCGAAAGATTGGGATACGGCAGACAAAGGTCGCCGCCTTGACCACATCTGGGCTACGGACGATATCTCGGGCACCGCCCATTCCAGCCGTTTATTGCGCGAGGCGCGTGGCTGGGAACGCCCGTCTGACCATGCACCACTATTCGCGAGCTTCGATCTGTGATTGTGGTGGTGAACTAGCCCAGCTTCGCCCGCCCCGACGCGGATTCGCGGTAGAACCTGTAACTGACGGATTCGGCAATATGGTGGCGCTGAACGATACGCTCGCCCTCCAGGTCCGCAATCGTCCGGCAGACGCGCAAGATGCGGTGGTATGCGCGCGCGCTCATGCGAAAGTGTTGCGCCATATCGCCAAGCAACTTGCGGCCCTCGGTTGTGGGTTCGGCGATGGTTTCCAGCAAAGCGCCCTCGGCGTCCGAATTCGTTGATATGCCCTTATGATCCGCGAACCGCTCTCGCTGGATTTCACGGGCCTGAGCGACTCGAAAAGCAATATCTGCCGACCCTTCGGTGGCGGGGGGTTGCGACAGGTCCGAAACCGCGACCGGCGGAATTTCAATCTTGATATCAAACCGATCCATTAGCGGGCCGGAAATCCGCGCCAGATATTCATCGCCACACAACGGCACGCGCGCACATGCACGTTCAGGGTCTGTCAAAAACCCGCACCTACAGGGATTCGCCGCCGCCAACAGCATGAATTTACAAGGATAGCGCACATGGGCATTGGCCCGCGCCACCACCACATCACCCGTTTCAATCGGCTGGCGCAGAGTTTCCAGCACGGCGCGGGCGAATTCGGGGAACTCGTCCAGAAACAGCACGCCGTTATGCGCCAATGAAATCTCGCCCGGTTTGGCATTGCGCCCACCCCCCACAATCGCCGCCATCGAGGCCGTATGATGTGGTGTGCGAAACGGCCGCGTTCGCGAAATCCCGCCTTCTTTCAACAGCCCTGCAAGGGAATGGATCATCGAGGTCTCCAACGCCTCAGCCGGATCAAGGGGCGGTAATATCCCTGGCAGGCGGGCCGCGAGCATTGATTTTCCTGCCCCCGGCTCGCCGATCATAAAGAAATGGTGCCGCCCAGCCGCCGCGATTTCCATCGCGCGTTTGGCCTTTTCCTGCCCTTTAACATCGCGTAAATCGCGGGTGGAAACCTCGGTGTGAACTTCACCGGGTTCAGATGCGGACAAAACCTTGCGCCCGTTAAAATGGTTAACCAATTCCAGCATCGAGTTCGGCGCGATCACTTGCACGGCCCCCCCGACCCACGCGGCCTCTGGTCCACAGTTTTTGGGGCAGATCAACCCGAAATCGGCCTCCGCAGCCGCCATCGCGGCGGGCAAAGCGCCGACTACAGGCACCAAAGTACCATCCAGTGACAATTCCCCCAGAAAAACATGGCGCGCGGCTTCTTCTTTCGGAATAATGTCCATCGCCGCCAGAAGGCTCATGGCGATGGGCAGGTCGAAATGCGAACCCTCTTTTAACAAATCGGCGGGTGATAGGTTAATCGTGATCCGCTTGGCCGGCAGCGCCAACCCCATTGCGGTAATCGCCGCGCGCACCCGCTCTTTGGATTCCGACACCGCTTTGTCCGGCAGGCCAACCATGTTAAATGCAGGGATTCCGGGGGCAAGCGAGCATTGCACCTCGATCAATTTGGCTTCAACGCCCTGGAAAGCCACAGTGTAAGCGCGCGCAATCATGCCGATTCCTGCTCCTAAAAGAACACTTGTCGCGCATTAACCATTTATTTTTCGTTAATTTTATTCACATCGCGGGATTATTATCTGCCACCCTTATACGCTCTTGATCGCGTCTATTTCCCAAAACCCGTCATGCCAAGTGATTTACCCCGTGTACCCGCCATGATTTTGAGGCGTGCAGATAATCCAGTCGCGTGACCGACAGGTTGTCTATCTTGAAGGAGAACGCCGCCTTTGCGCTCATCCCGCTGGCGCGTTGCAGGGCGGTCAGGATGGCGGCGAAATGGCCGACTATTATTATGTCGCCCGTGCCGTGATCTGCGATAATCGTATCTACCGCGCCGGAAATTCGCGTCGACAGCGCATCCCAGCTTTCG
>CAKZNY010000129.1 GCA_937132145.1 uncultured Paracoccaceae bacterium
CGCCCGCATTCGACCCACGGAATATTGACGCCAGATGAAGCTTATGAAAGAAAAACAGAACCAATGAAAATTGCGGCCTAAATGAAAACCTGATCCATCTTAATCTGGCTGCAAACTGGTCGAAAATGTAGGACCACGTCTATTGGTGAGGTCAGTTAAATTGTCCCTGCCCGTAGATATTTCAACTTTCTCTCAAGGGAAGTTCGTTGGTCACAAGACCCTTTAGGATACCACGAGTTTCTTTCGTGGTGTGCCTTCCGCCATTATTCATATTCCCAGTATACCCCATCAAAGATTCGAGCGTACTCTCGCGTCACCTTCCCCTTAACGGCATCGATCCACAGCTGGTGCAAAGCGCTCTTGGGATGCAATGCCGCACCAAATAGTTAAAAATGTTTGAAGTTTTGATAACCATTGCCTTATGTCCCTGATGTAAAACTTACGGAAACAAAGGTAAGGTAGTTAACTTGTTGATAAGATTGCGCTCTATTCAACTTGGTGCGGTCGAGAAGACTCGAACTTCCACGGGTGTTACCCCACAGCGACCTCAACGCTGCGCGTCTACCAATTCCGCCACGACCGCACTTAAGGTAGCGGGCGTATAGCATTGGCCTCTGGGCTTGTGAAGCCCTCAATGGTATGGGTTGGGGGATTTATTTTGCAGCGGAGTTTTGCAGTGGTCGAGTGGCGAATTTCAGACGGATTAACCGAGTATCCAGACGCAATGCAGGCGATGGAAACCCGTGTTGCTGGCATTCTGTCTGGCGATCTGGATGAACAGGTTTGGCTGCTGGAGCACCCCCCTATGTACACCGCCGGAACCAGTGCGAACGCGGCGGATTTGCTGGATCACGACCGTTTTCCGGTTTACGAGGCCCGCCGCGGTGGCGAGTACACCTATCATGGTCCCGGCCAGCGGGTCGCCTATGCGATGCTCGATCTGAACGGGCGTGAAAAGGACGTGCGCAAATACGTGAACCTGCTGGAAGAGTGGATCATCCAGACGCTTGACCAGTTCGCTGTTAAAGGCGAGCGCCGCGCGGGGCGCGTTGGTGTCTGGGTCGTGCGGCCCGACCTTCCGCCTCTGCCCGATGGCACCCCCGCAGAGGGTAAAATCGCCGCGATTGGTGTGCGGATCAGGCGTTGGGTGACGTTCCACGGCATCTCTATTAACGTTGAACCTGATCTGGAGCATTTCAACGGCATCGTTCCGTGCGGGATAAGCGACTACGGTGTTACCTCGCTGTTTGATCTGGGCATTCCTGTGACAATGAATGATGTGGATATCGCCCTCAAAGCCACTTTTTCGCAAATTTTCGAGAAATAGTGACGCTTGCGGCATTCTCGACAGTTGATGTGGATCAAGGCGCGCGATAAACATCGCAGTGGGAGTTAGCGAATTCGGGACAGGATTCGCCCTACATACAATTGGTGTCAGGAGAAAAATAATGGCAGACGCAGCTGCGCACACCCACGACGAGCATAAACGGCCGGGCTTTTTTACCCGCTGGTTCATGTCTACTAATCACAAAGATATTGGTATCCTCTATCTTTTCACATCCGCATTTATCGGCCTCATTTCGGTCAGCCTGACCGTTTATATGCGGATGGAGCTGATGAACCCCGGCGTTCAATACATGTGTGCCGACGGCGCCCGTGCATTTGTTGATGCCGGTAAAGAATGTATGCCAAACGGCCACCTCTGGAACGTCATGATTACCTATCACGGTATCCTGATGATGTTCTTTGTGGTTATTCCGGCCATGTTCGGCGGGTTTGGCAACTACTTCATGCCCCTTATGATTGGCGCGCCGGATATGGCGTTCCCGCGTATGAACAACCTTTCCTTCTGGATGTATATTGCCGGTGCCTCGCTTGGTATCGCGTCACTGTTGGCCCCTGGTGGCAACGGGCAGTCTGGATCGGGCGTTGGCTGGGTGATGTATGCGCCGCTTTCAACGCGCGAGGGTGGGTACTCCATGGACCTCGCGATTTTCGCGGTCCACCTTTCGGGGGGGTCCTCGATCCTTGGCGCGATCAACATGATTACAACCTTCCTGAACATGCGTGCGCCGGGTATGACCTTGCATAAAACGCCACTGTTCGCTTGGTCGATTGTGATTACCGCCTTCCTGATCCTGCTTTCCTTGCCTGTTCTTGCCGGCGCTATCACAATGTTGCTAACGGACCGTAACTTCGGCACATCCTTCTTTGATGCATCCGGTGGCGGCGATCCGATCTTGTACGCGCATCTTTTATGGTTCTTCGGTCACCCCGAAGTTTACATGATCATCCTACCGGGTTTCGGCATTATCAGCCACGTGATCTCGACCTTCTCGAAGAAGCCGATTTTTGGCTACCTTCCGATGGTTTACGCAATGATCTCGATTGGTGTTCTGGGCTTCGTTGTCTGGGCGCACCACATGTATACGGTCGGGCTGTCCACAACACAGCAATCGTACTTCATGCTGGCAACCATGGTTATCGCGGTGCCGACAGGCGTGAAAATCTTTAGCTGGATCGCAACAATGTGGGGCGGCTCTGTCGATTTCAAAACCCCGATGCTGTTCGCAATGGGCTTCTTGTTCCTGTTCACCGTTGGTGGTGTTACCGGTGTGACCCTCTCGCAGGCGGCAATTGACCGTGCCTATCACGACACATACTACGTCGTGGCGCATTTCCACTATGTGATGAGCCTTGGTGCGGTGTTCTGTATCTTCGCCGGCGTCTACTACTGGATCGGCAAGATGTCTGGCCGTCAGTATCCTGAGTGGGCTGGCAAGGTTCACTTCTGGACTATGTTCATCGGTGCGAATATCACGTTCTTCCCGCAACACTTCCTGGGCCGTCAAGGTATGCCACGTCGCTACATTGATTACCCCGAGCAGTTTGCACTGTGGAACTACATAAGTTCCATCGGAGCGTTCATAACATTCGCATCGTTCCTGTTCTTTATCGGCATTGTTATCTACACGCTGAAATGGGGCAAGAAAGTAACCGAGAACGCCTACTGGGGTGAACATGCCGAAACGCTGGAGTGGACACTTCCAAACCCTCCACCAGAGCATACGTTCGAGACACTTCCTACGCAGGATATGTGGGACAAGTCGAAACATTAAGTTCGCGATCTAAGACTTCAAAAGGCCGGATGTATTTCCGGCCTTTTTCATTTCCGGGGCCCCCCATCGCCTTGGCGCGGGCCGGGATTGACGCTAGATTATGAAAATCTCGCACGCCGGACCTTTTCATCAGCGCGCTGCTCGTTTATCCCAAGGTAACGATACTAAGGACTTTACGATGCTCTATTCAACAGCCAGCGACTGGAACGCCGCCGCACATAAAAATGTGGCTCTATTTGGCATGTCCGGCCTTGGCAAAACATATCTGTCCAACATGTTGAGCGGCGGCGGCGCGTGGTTCCACTACTCCGTCGATTACCGGATTGGCACGCACTACATCCCGTCTAACGTCACGTTTGATGACCTCTCGCCATTGTCCAGCTACCTTGGCAAACCGGGGGACCCTGATAAGGGCGGCATCCCGTTTGAGGAATATATAAATCGTCAACGCCAGCACCGCGCCGCTGAAATAGCCGCGCTGAAAGACACCGCCCAATTCATCAGCAAAGCGCAAGGCAGTTGCGCGCATTTCATCTGCGACACCTCCGGTTCGATTTGCGAGGTGGTCGACCCGAATGACCCGCAAGACCCCGTGCTAACCGCCCTGTCCACTGCCGTTCTGCCCGTCTGGATACGCGGCGATGGGAACCACACCGAAGAACTCGTCCGCCGTTTCGCAGCGGCCCCCAAACCAATGTATTTCAATGAAGAATTTTTGCGCAATAAATGGGCGCAATACCTGTCGATGCGCGGAATAACCGGCACAGAAGTTGACCCCGATGATTTCATCCTCTGGGGATACCGCGAACAATTGGCGCACCGCCTGCCCCTCTATGCCGCAATCGCCCAAAACTGGGGTGTGACCATTGAGGCAGACGAGGTCACCCAAATCCGTGACGCCACCGATTTCACCGCCCTAATTGCCAAAGCCATAGAACGGAAAACCTGATGCCCATTCGCGTTCACTCAAACCTGCCCGCCTATAAAATCCTCAAATCCGAGGGCGTTATGGTCATGGATGACACCACCGCTGACCGCCAAGACGTCCGCCCGCTGAAAATCGGCCTGCTGAACCTGATGCC
>CAKZNY010000130.1 GCA_937132145.1 uncultured Paracoccaceae bacterium
AGCAATATCCTGGTTTTGTCGAGGAAGCCAAACGCCTGCGTATCGAACTTGCCGCCGATTATCTGGTCATGGCCGCGTGGCTGGCCTTCCTGAAGTCGCGCTTGTTACTGCCTGCCGACCCGAACGATGATGGTCCATCGGGCGAAGAAATGGCTGCGCATCTGGCCTTCCAGCTGGAACGTCTTGAGGCTATGCGCCGCTCGGCTGCCCGTCTTATGGCGCGTGACCAACTTGGCCGTGATTTCTTTGCGCGGGGCCAAATCGAGGTCGTTTCGCGCAAACGCACCGTCAAGTATTCCGCGACCATTCTGGACTTGATGCAAGCCTATGCCCGCATCAAAACCCGCGATGATTTTGAACCTCTGCGCATGAAACGCGATGCCGTTTACACAATGGAACAGGCACTGGAACGTATGAAAGGCCTGATCGGCCACGCAATCGAGTGGGGGGATATTTCGCAATATCTGCCCGAAGCATGGCGGATCGACCCCCAAAAACGCCGCTCGGCCACCGCATCGACTTTTGCGGCAGCCTTGGAGTTGGTCAAGGTGGGCCAGTTGGAGATGAAGCAAACCGAAGCCTTCGCGCCAATACTGCTTCGTAAAAAAACGGGCAGGTAGATGAGCGAGCCAACCCAGAATTCAAACATCGAATCCCTGTTTGAGGCGCCCCCCATGGCCGAACAGGAACGCATGATCGAGGCGATCTTGTTTGCCGTGACCGAACCGATAACCAGCAAGCAGATCGCGGATCGTCTGCCGCACGGCTGCGAAGTGCCCGAAGCCTTGGTGCAGCTGCGCAAACGATATGAGGGCAAGGGTGTAAACCTTGTGAAAGCGGGCGACGGCTGGGCGTTTCGCACGGCACCGGACCTCGGGTTCCTGATGCAAAAAGAAACGGTAGAGACGCGCAAGCTGTCTCGCGCCGGCGTTGAGACCCTCGCAATTATCGCCTACCACCAGCCCACCACCCGCGCCGAGATCGAAGAAATTCGCGGTGTATCCGTGTCGCGCGGTACGCTGGATATGCTGTTAGAACTGGGTTGGATCAAGTTAGGTCGCCGCCGAATGTCGCCCGGCCGCCCTGTGACGTTCACCGTGACGCAAGAGTTTCTGGATCATTTCGGTCTGGAATCCTCTCGCGATCTGCCCGGGATCAAGGAACTCCGCGCTGCCGGAATTCTGGACAATCGACCGCCACCCGGTATGGTTGGCGAGGTCGAAGAAGATGGCGATGATGAGGGGCGCGATCAGGACGATATGTTCGAATAGCCTTAGTCTTTGAAGTGCTTAGACAGCTTCAACCCTTGCCCCTGATAATTCGAACCCATGTCCTTGCCGTATAGAATATCCGGCACCTCGGTCATCTTTTCATAAACCAACCGCCCGACAGTTTGCCCCTGTTCCAACGCGAATGGGGCCTCGTGGCAACGCACCTCAAGCACGCCGCGCGACCCTTTTCCGCCTGCCGCTTCATGCCCGAAACCGGGGTCAAAGAAGCCCGCATAATGCACTCGAAACTCGCCAACCATCGCCAGATACGGGGCCATTTCCGCCGCACAGTCAGGGGGTACATGCACCGCCTCGCGGCTGACTAAAATGTAGAATGCACCGGGGTCGAGGATGATCCGGCCCTCGGGTGCAAACACAGGTTCCCAGAATTCCGCCTGCGGGTAATAAGCGATCTTATCAAGATCAATCAGCCCCGTGTGCGGTTTGGCGCGATACCCGACAATGCCGCCTTTGCGGGGCGTGAGGTCGACCGAGAAGCCCAGCCCTTGGTCAATATGCGCCTCGCCATCAACAAGCGCGTGTTTCGCGTCCATCGCCCGCAGTTCATCGTCTGAAAGCACGACCTGCCCCTGCCGGAACCGGATCTGGTTGAGGCGCATACCGGGTCGCAGTAAAACGGAAAACGAACGGGGCGAGATTTCGGCATATAGCGGGCCGGAATACCCTGCCTCGACGCGATCAAACTCGGTGCCGTTATCGGTTATCAGGCGGGTGAACAAATCCAGCCGCCCGGTGGAGCTTTTCGCGTTAGCCACGGCGTTAATGTTAGGCGGCAACTTCAGCCCCTCCATCAGCGGCACAACGTAAACGCAGCCTTTTTCCAGCACGGCGCCGTCAGATAAATCCATCTGATGCATCTCGAAATCCGCCAAGCGTTCGATAACCGTATTGCCAGCCCCCGGCAAGAAAGACGCCCGCACGCGGTACGCCACATTTCCCAAGCGCAGGTCCAGACTGGCAGGCTGGATTTGCCCCTTTGGCACCGGTTGGCTTGCGGTGATGTGCCCATCGGACAACATTTTCCGGATGGTTTGGCTGGGAAGGACACCTTGGCGGGCAGTATTCATTTCATCATCCTGAAAAACAAAAACGCCAGCGCGAACGCCAGCGTTTTGAAAATGGTCGGGCTAGCGAGATTCGAACTCACGACCTTCCGTCCCCCAGACGGACGCGCTACCAGACTGCGCCATAGCCCGACTGAGGGCTGTTATAGCGATCAAAACTTCGGTGGCAAGCGGGAAAGACAGGGGCATTCAGGCAAGTTCCGCGATTTGGGCTGTGATGGATTTTCGCATCGCCAAAAGCCGTTCATAAATCGTTTCAAGCTGCGGATTTCGCGGGGTAGGGGCGGCAACGACAGGCTGTGGCGCAGGCCCGTTATCCAGCAAATCCCGCCCCATAGCGATAATCGCCTTAACGCCGCGTTCGCGCAAAATCTTCTGCGCGCCTTTGATTGTCATGCCTTGTTCGTGCAGCAGGTGTTGGATGGTGCGGATCAGCCCGACATCGTCTGGGCGGTAATATCGTCGCCCGCCGCCACGCTTCACCGGTTTGATCTGGGTGAACTTGCTTTCCCAAAACCGCAGCACGTGCGCGGGAATCCCCAAGATTTCGCTTACCTCACTAATGGTGCGAAATGCTGAAGGGGATTTTTGCATGGTTTGGGCCTACTTCTTGTTGCCGCTGTCCACACGATCTTTCATCAGGTGCGAGGGGCGGAACGTCAGCACACGGCGCGGCGCAATAGGCACCTCTTCGCCGGTCTTTGGATTACGTCCGATGCGTTCTTTCTTGGAGCGCACGGAAAATGTCCCGAAAGAAGAAATCTTGACGCTTTCGCCAGCTACCAACGCATCCGAGACATGGCCAAGCACAGATTCAACCAAATCCGCTGACTCGTTTCGAGACAGCCCGACCTCGCGGAACACAGCCTCGCTTAAATCCATGCGTGTCAAAGTAGATTCGCTCATAATAAGGTCCCATCCTGAAGTTTCCGCTAGAATATTGGGATTCTAGATTCAGAGTCAATAACAATGACTTAGAGTGTGACTACCAGCGAACCGCCGCAGCGCCCCATGCCAGCCCGCCACCGATGGCTTCCAGCAACAACAGGTCGCCTTTTTTGATCTGCCCACGTTCGACCGCGACAGATAGCGCCAACGGGATGGAGGCCGCCGATGTGTTGCCGTGATCCTGAACAGTGACCACGACTTTATCCATCGAAACACCCATCTTTTTGGCGGTGCGCTTGATGATCCGCAGGTTGGCCTGATGGGGGACGATCCAGTCGATATCCTCAGCAGTCAATCCCGCGAGTTCCAACGCTTTTTCGCCGCTAGAGGCCAGTTTGGAAACAGCATGTTTGAAAACTTCCTGCCCCTGCATACGCAAAAGCCCCGCCGACTGGGTCGATGAAACGCCGCCATCAACGTACAAAAGGTCGTTATATTTACCGTCGGAATTCAAATCCGTGGACAAAACACCGCGATCTTCGCGAGCCCCGTCACTTACCTCGCCTTGCAAGATAAGCGCCCCTGCGCCGTCGCCAAACAGCACACACGTGCCGCGATCAGTGAAGTCGATAATACGCGAAAACGTCTCGGCTCCGACGACCATCACGGTTTTTGCATGACCCGATTCGATCAGCGCCGTTGCATTCGCCAACGCATAAATAAAACCGGCACAAACGGCCTGAAGGTCGAAAGCAAACCCGCCCGTCATGCCAATCGCATATTGCAAACGCGTGGCCGTGGATGGAAAAGTCTGGTCAGGCGTTGCCGTCGCCAGCACGATAGCGTCCAGATCGGGCCCCGTCATGCCAGCGTTTTTCAACGCCATAGTCGCCGCTTCAAAAGCCAAATCGGATGTTTTCTGGTCGTCAGCCGCGAAATGCCGACGCTCGATCCCCGTGCGGGCGCGAATCCACTCGTCGGAAGTATCAAGCGTTTTGGTAAACTCGTCGTTTTCCACAACCCTTTCAGGAAGGTAATGGCCGCAGCCTTTTACTACCGCGCGGATCACGCTCATGGTTTACGCCTCGTCTGTTTTAGATGGTGTATTCTTGCTGGCCGCAGCCGCGGATGCAACCCGTGCCGCCAGTTTTTCCGAGAACCCGTTTTTCGCCAGTTTAAACGCCAGCTTGATCGCCGCCGAAACCCCGATCGCATCAGCCGAGCCGTGGGATTTGATGACCGTCCCGTTCAGTCCCAGAAAAACTCCGCCGTTAACACGTCGCGGGTCAATCCGGTTCTTCAGCCGTTTAAGCGGACCGCTGGCAAATAGTGCCGCCACTTTCGCCATGGTTGAGTGGGTAAACGCATCCCGAAGGAACTGGCCAATCAGCTTAGCTGTACCTTCACCGGCCTTCAGCGCCACGTTGCCAGTGAAACCATCGGTCACAATGATGTCCACGCGATCCGAGGGCATGTCGCTGCCCTCAACAAAACCGATATATTCCAGATCGCTGGCTTCTTGTGTGGCCTCGATCAATTCAGCCGCTTCGCGTAATTCCGGACGGCCCTTGTTGTCTTCGGTGCCAATATTCAGCAGCCCAACACGCGGACGCGTCAAACCCAGACCGTTGCGGGCATAACTTGCCCCCATAATCGCATATTGCAGCAGATCCTTTGCGTCGGCCTTAATATCGGCGCCCATGTCCAGCATCACGTTATAACCCGAGGGGTTGCGCGATGGCCAAAGAACGGCAATGGCTGGGCGACTAACACCCGGCAGCTTGCGCAGGCGAAGCACCGACATCATCATCAACGCGCCAGTGTTGCCACAAGAAACCGCAACCGTCGCTTCACCGTCTTTTATGCTCTGAATTGTGTTCCACATGCTGGAACCCTTGCCGCCGCGAACAGCTTGCGCAGGTTTTACGTGCATCTCGATTACTTTATCGGAATGACGAACATCGACCAAATCGGTCAACGCAGGCGTTTTTTGCAAAAGCGCGTTGATTTTGGCAGAATCACCGTGAACGATAAAACGTATGTCTGGATTGATTTTGGCGGATATTTCAATGCCGCCGATAATGGCTTCTACGCCACTTTCGCCACCCATCGCGTCGATTGAAACTATAACCGCGTCCGAGGGGAAATTAGCCCGGTCTTCATCTTTGGTCATACCGGACTAAACCTTTGGTCGTTTACGCTGCGTCTTCGTCGAAGTTTTCTTCGACCATAGTTACGACTTCACGATTAGCATAGTGGCCGCAGGCACTACATACGTGATGTGGGCGTTTCAATTCGCCACAGTTGGAACACTCGTTCGGGTTGAATGCAGTTAGTGCATCGTGCGAACGGCGCATGCCACGTTTCATACGTGTGATCTTACTCTTGGGAACAGCCATAACGAACCTCTAATTCTTGTGTGGGGCAAACCCCCGGCATTCAGCATCCACATGTCCTACATAATACTTATGTAAGAGCACCGCAAACCTGAACAGGAAACGAAGCCGGATAAATACTGCAAATCAGGAAAACCGCAAGTACTTTCTGCCCTTATTCATCAGGATTCGACAGTTTTTCTTTCAATGTAGCCAGACCAGCGAAGGCTTTGGGGGTATCTTCCTCGATATCGCTGGCATCGGGGGGTGAAAAACGGCTCTCTGGCAGCTCGGCCCCCTCAACGCGCGGGTATTCGGGAATCGCCAACACCAACGCTTCCATGGCCACCAGACCGAGGTCTATTTCCCGGCCCAACGGCTCCAATTCATCGTTGTGGGTGGCATCCAGCGTTATTTCGTTTTTGTCAGGCTCCGCCATGGGCGTAAATATCCGGCGAACATTCAGGTCAAGGCGTGTGCGGATTCGCACCAGCGTCACCACACAATTCTGCGAGATCGTCGCCCCCAGTATGCCCTCAAGCAACCAGCCTTCATCCTCGAATGGCGAAATCGTCCCCGTGAACCGCATCTTGCGAATAGAGACCACATCGAACAGCGCGGCCATTTCGGTGGTCTCGCCTTCGGAAGGGATTTCCTCGAACTCGTAGTCCACCGTGCTGTTAAGACTCGAGACCTTGAGTATCCTCGAAAACTCGGGAGTAGGGTTCTGGGTTTTGATCGTTTCTGCCATTGTCATATCGCGCCGAAAAGGGGATTGTAGCGCAAGAGGCGCCAAGATTCGTGGTTTAGACCACGCACAAAGGGCGCGGGCAAGAGTATTCGGTATAAAAGCGAGGGTGATATGGCAGGCAGCAAGTTCAAAAAAACGGTTTTAGCCGCCGCATTCGGAGGCGTTTTGATCATCAGTGGGTGTGCGCCTATCGTTAATACCCACGGATATTTGCCGGTTTCGGCGGATGTGGCTGAACTGGTTGTGGGCACCGATACCAAGGCCTCCGTTCTGGAACGCTTCGGCGAGCCGACCACTAAAAGCGTGCAGGGCGACAGCGCGTGGTACTACGTGTCCTACACCGTCAGCACGCTGGCCTTCCTCGCCCCCGAAGTGACCGAGCGCCAGATTTTAGCCATCAGCTTCGACAGTTCCGGCCGCGTGTCAGCGGTGGACAATTACGGTCTGGAAAACGGCATTGTTGTCGATCTGAACACCGGAGAGACGCCAACCGGCGGGCGGACGTTAAGCTTTTGGCAACAAATGTTGGGTAATGTCGGCAACTTCAGCGCTGAATCGTTCTTTTAACCCTTAGCCTTAAAATCCAGCGCGACCCCGTTCAGGCAATACCGCATACCTGTGGGCTGTGGTCCGTCCGGAAACACATGCCCCAAATGCGCGTCGCATTTCGCACAGACCACCTCGGTGCGCTTCATGAACAGCTTGTTATCGGCGCGCTCCTCAATCGATTCGGGGCTGAGGGGGGCAAAGAAGCTCGGCCAACCGGTCCCCGATTCGAACTTCGTTTCCGCATCAAACAATTCCGCCCCGCAACAGGTGCAGGTGAACATGCCGGCAGATTTCGGGAAATCCTCATGGCTTCCCGCGCGCTCCGTCCCGCCTGTTCTTGTGACTTTGTAAGCCAAAGGCGACAATTGCGCCCGCCATTCGGCATCTGTTTTGATAATTTTGTCCGACATCTCTTTTATTCCCCGCATAAGGTGCGTAAATTCAGCCCTAATATACGCGCCAAACCCCATCGGTTTCAAGGCGCACCACGGATGAGAGGTAGGCATGATAGGGCGTTACACCACAAGGTTCGCTGAAAACGCGGCTGACGTTGCCTCCGCCCAAGCCTTGCGGCGCGAAACTTTCCGCGGAGAAGGGCAAGGCTCTGACGTTGACGCTTTCGATTCCATCTGCAAACACGTTCTGGTCGAGGAATCCGACACCGGCCACTTGGTCTGCACCTTCCGCCTGCTCCTCTTGGCGAATGGTTCCGAGATCGACAAATCGTATTCCGCCCAGTTCTACGACCTTGAAAGCCTGCATGATATAAAGGGCAAGATCGCCGAGATGGGCCGTTTCTGCATCGATCCCGCCTTTAATGACCCAGACATCCTGCGCATAGCGTGGTCCGTCATGACCCGTTTTGTTGACGACAACGATGTAGAACTCCTGTTCGGCTGCTCCAGCTTTTCCGGCACCGATTTTGCGGAATACACCGACACCTTCGCCCTGCTAAAAGAACGCCACCTCGCGCCAAAACGCTGGCTCCCCAAAACCAAGGCGCCGCGTGTGTTCCATTTTGCAAACACGTTAAAACTGTTCAAACCCAACCTGAAAGCCGCCCAAAGGCGCATGCCACCCTTGCTGCGAACCTATCTTCTGATGGGCGGCTGGGTCTCGGATCACGCCGTGGTGGACAACGATTTGAATACACTTCACGTGTTCACAGGCATGGAAATCAAGAGCATCCCTGCCAACCGCAAACGCTTGCTGCGGGCGATGGCGGGCTGATTAAATCGCAACACCGTAGGGTGCGTGGTCCCACGCACCGCTCGTCCGCCAAATTGTATAAATTTGGTAGTTCTCTTTTGCGACGCTGTTGGTAGCTAAAAAGAATACTCACCGTCATTTTACCAGCCTTTGATCAGCAAGTTGAGACCAATGGCAATGATAAGCAGCAATGTGCCAACGAAAAACATACCGATTATCGCCCAGATAGTTTGCCATATACTGGATGCGCCGTAATGTTTTGCGATCCGGTTGGCAAAATAAGCGCAAGCAAGAGCAATACCTATGTAGACGGGTGTTTGGGCGTCGTTGGTGCCAAAAACTGTTATTGCGAAGGAAATTAATAAAACGGATATTACAACGAAAAAAGCAAATCTCTGCAAGATACTCGTGCCGACCGCGAGGATTTTTATTGCCTTGACGGCGTTTCGATCTCCACGGAAAAACTTCGGTGAAGCTGTCGCGGAATCATGATTATGAACACCGGCAAGAAAGACCAA
>CAKZNY010000131.1 GCA_937132145.1 uncultured Paracoccaceae bacterium
GCTATTCGCTATTCAGCCAGTGCTGCGACGCATCGTAAACAAGGTAGCAACAGATAACCCTGACATGTTCGGAAGATTGGGTCCGCACTATAATGCGAAGTTCGTTATTGATCCAGTGAACCTGCCGTTTGTTTTGGTTCTGCGTCCCGATCCCGATGATTTGTTGCTGGTTGCCTGCCAGCGCAACGATATCCCTCCGCATGATGCAAAAATCTCCGGCCGTTTTCTCGATCTGCTAATGTTAGTCGACGGCGATCTGGATGGGGATGCGTTATTTTTCGCCCGCGATTTGACCATTTCCGGTAATACCGAGGCTGTCGTGTGTCTGCGGAATGCTCTGGATGATATTGATGACAGTATCGCTGAAAATGTCGCCGGTATGTTCGGCGCGCCCGGACGTGCGGTGCTCGGGGCGCTTCGTCGCGCCAAACATCGCAACAACTCAAGATAAGGAAACCACATATGAACCGACCAGAATTGGTATGCCCCGCCGGAACCCCGTCGGCGATGCGTACTGCTGTTGATGCAGGTGCTGACGCGGTCTATTGCGGTTTTCAAAATGCGACCAACGCGCGTAATTTTCCAGGGTTGAACTTTACCGTACCGGAGCTGGAAAAATCTGTCACCCATGCCCATGCCGGCGGAACCAAGGTTCTGCTTGCTGTTAACACCTTTCCGCCCGCCGGAAAGGTCGATCTGTGGAGGGAGGCGGTAGACAATGGTGCGCGACTAGGAATCGATGCCTTTATAGTCGCCGATATTGGCATGGCGGATTATATTCACAAAAACTACCCCGATATCCGGCTGCATTTGTCGGTGCAGGCTGCGGCCTCCACGCCTGAAGCGATTAAGTTCTATTGTCGGGAGTTCAATGTTAAACGCGTGGTGCTTCCGCGAATTCTGACCATTCCCGAGATCAAAACTATGGTCCGCGAAATTCCTTGTGAAATCGAGACCTTTATTTTTGGCAACCATGGTTTGATGGTTGAGGGGAGGTGTAGCCTGACGAACTATATCACCGGCCAGTCGACCAACATGGACGGTGTTTGCTCGCCCGCTTCGCAGGTTCAGTATATTAAGGACGACGCTGGCAATCTTTCGACTAAACTTGGTATGTTCACCATTGATTGTTTTTCTTGCGATGAAAACGCGGGGTATCCGACAATCTGCAAGGGCCGGTATCTGACCCCCGCGCATGACGGGGCATATTATGCCTTCGAAGAGCCGGTCAGCCTGAACCTGTCTACGCTTTTACCGGATCTGATGGCCGCTGGAGTTACGGCCTTGAAAATCGAGGGCAGGCAGCGCTCAAAGGCCTATGTGAAATCGGTGGTGACAGCCTATCGCAAGGCCGTTGACAGTATCGTGGCCGGAGAGGAGCCGCAAATTTCCGACCTGTTGGCGTTGACCGAGGGGCAAAAGGAAACCGAAGGTGCATTCAAAAGCAAGACATGGCGGTAACGATGAAAACCCAACTAACAATAGCACCGATCCTGTTCCACTGGACCGCCGAGCAGAAACTGGATTTCTATGCCCGAATCGCAGATGAGGCCCCGATCGATGTGGTCTATCTTGGCGAAGTCATCTGCTCCAAACGGACTCCGTTTTTCGAAAAGCACTACGATGCGGTGGCAGAACGGTTAACACGGGCAGGAAAGACGGTGGTTTTTTCGACTTTGGCCGAGGTGATGCTTAAACGCGAACGCAACATGATCGCCAAATTTTGCGACCTTGAAGAGTATGAGTTGGAGATCAGCGATAGCTCGGCGCTTTGGCATCTTGATAATAAACCCTACCGTGTCGGCTCGCTGATGAATGTCTACAACGAAGATACAATGGCCTATCTGGCGGGAAAAGGCGCGACGCACTTTAGCCTGCCCGCAGAACTGCCGCGCGATTCCGTCGCCATC
Organism: uncultured Paracoccaceae bacterium; assembly: GCA_937132145.1. Lineage (GTDB taxonomy): Bacteria > Pseudomonadota > Alphaproteobacteria > Rhodobacterales > Rhodobacteraceae > NORP23. The sequence continues at coordinate 1,911 of CAKZNY010000131.1, forward strand.
CTTGCTGCCCGCGCCAAAGAGCTGGGCGTAACTGTCGAGGTACAGGTGTTTGGCCGTGTTTCTCTGGCGCTTTCAGCACGTTGTTATCACGCTCGTGCACATGGTC
>CAKZNY010000132.1 GCA_937132145.1 uncultured Paracoccaceae bacterium
CACTATTTAAAGTATAGTATTACTTTAGCCGACAGCCTTTTAGGCAAGGGTAAATCTCAAAAAAAACTATCCAATTTAAGTCTCGCACAACAAGCCGATTTATCTGTAGAAGATGCCGATGTGTTCTATCAACTATGGCCTATTTTAGAAAAAGAACTCAAACAGAATAATCTCATAAATCTCTATAACAATATTGAAATCAAACTGTTAAATGTTTTAGCCGATATGGAATTAGAGGGCGTCAAATTAGATGTCGATTTTCTAAAAAAGCTATCTGTCAAATTGCAAGAAGACATCAACAAATTAGAGCAAACAATTTATAAAAACGCAGACGAAAATTTCAATCTGGCTTCTCCCAAACAACTCGGCATCATTTTGTTCGAAAAATTAAAACTGGTAGATAAACCAAAAAAAACAAAAACAGGGCAATACAGTACTGCCGAGGATGTATTGAAATATTTGCTAAACACCAAATACCCGTCAGTGGACAACAAGTTCTCGGCGTATCAAGCCCCCTTCCTGATCGACCAAAGCCTGTCGATTTGCGAGTATGAAGGCCACGAGCCACACATGAGCCCCGAGCTGATCGACCGCGCTTGGGAAAACCTGTTTGTCGTCGACTAATCGCGTAACCGTTACGCGCAACGGCCCGATCACGCATGTGGTTCTGAACCGCGCGGACAAACGCAACGCGCTTGATCAAGCGATGCTAGAGGCGATTGCGGACACCCTTGAACAGCTCTCCAAGGCACGCGAAACGCGTGCGGTTGTTCTGTCTGGTGACGGGGAAGCGTTCTGCGCCGGCCTCGACTTAATGAGCTTCGGGGCGATGTTGCAAAACCCCGACAGCGTTGATTTCGTTACACGTTCGCACGGGGATGCCAACCTGTTCCAGCATGTTTCCACCGGCTGGCGTGATTTGCCAATGCCGGTGATAACCGCGCTGCACGGCGTGGCCTTCGGGGGTGGTTTCCAGATTATGCTAGGCGCCGACATTCGCGTGGCCGCGCCAGACACCAAGTTTTCGATCATGGAAGCCAAGTGGGGCCTGGTTCCAGACATGGGCGGCATGGCCCTGATGCCCGCCGTGGCTCGCCAAGATATAGTGCGCCGCCTGACCTATACGGCCGAAATATTCGATGCCTCGCAAGCGTTGGAGTGGGGGTTTGTCAGCGAACTGGCGGACAAACCTATCGCCCGCGCCTTGGAATTGGCCGCTCAGATCGCGGCCCGCAGCCCCGATAGTACACGGGCCGCAAAACGGTTGATAACCGACACATGGGGCGCGGATCGTGCGGATACGTTGATGGCCGAATCCGTCGCACAAAAATCTGTGCTGGGCGGGAAAAACCAGATTGAGGCCGTGATGTCCAATTTCGAGAAACGCGCCCCCAAGTTCAAGGATTAGCCCATGCCCAAAGTCGGAGTCGCAGGCTGTGGTCGTATGGGTTTACCCATGATCAAAGCCCTGCGGAACGCCGGATTTGACGCGCAAGGGTTTGACGTGCGGCCACTGGCGGAGTTCGGAGATTTCCAGACTTTCATGGCTTTGAACCCAACCGTTTTTGCCAAAGACCTGACAATCCTTTTTACCGTAGTGCGCGACCAGCAGCAAACCGATGATGTGTTGTTCGACGACCAGAACCTGATCGCCAAAGCGGATAAGCTGACCCACATCGTCATCAGTTCCACCCTATCGCCGAAATATGTGCGCGAACTGCGCGACCGCATCCCGCAATATATCCACCTGATTGACGCACCCATGGCGGGTGCCGCGAT
>CAKZNY010000133.1 GCA_937132145.1 uncultured Paracoccaceae bacterium
CGCGCCTTCTCAGGCATATGTGGAACGGGATGCTCCGCAAGGGCGGCGAGGAACGAAATGGACACCCCACACAAAAACCCGTTGGCGTTTTGTCGTGGTGCATCAAGAACCTACCGAAAGACGCGGAAACAATCCTAGACCCCTTCATGGGCAGCGGAACCACCCTAGTTGCTTGCGCTAAACTTGGCCGCAAGGGCATCGGCATTGAACTTGACCCCGACTATTTCGAGATAGCTTGCGAGCGTGTTCAGAAGGCATATGACCAGCCTGACTTGTTCGTGGAACCACCAAAACAACCAACACAGGAGGCGATGGACTTATGAACATAGTCGATGAGATACTAAAGCGCGCAGAACTTTGCTACGGTGTTTGTCCATTACCTTGGGATAGGCTACACAAGGGCAACAAACAAAAGGCGGCGTTCTTTATGAAGCTGATACGGGAACGCGTAGAAATGCAGGATTCGCTTGACATCGCCGCTGTTTCAATGGCAAATATGCACGATGAGATTCAAGAATTACATCGAATAATCAAGGCATCGGGTGATTTATCTGTGGGCCTTGGTGCTAAACGGAAGGATTCAAAATGACAAACCCACTTGATACACAAATAGGCGGTAGTCACTACAAAGATTTGAAAATCCAGCCCATTGAATACACGCTGGCTAATGACTTGGGGTACGTCGAGGGTGCAGTGGTTAAGTACGTGACCCGCTGGAAAGACAAGGGCGGGGTGGATGACCTAAAGAAGGCCCGCCACCTGCTCGATATTCTAATTGATCATGATGAGGATGATTGTCCGTTATAATGGTCGTAAGCATACCCTGTGACCATTATAACCACCATTTGAGCCGATTAGCAGCCGTATTCGGCGCATAACCTAGTATTTTATGGACTTAGGTTTTCTGTCTTGCAGTAACAGCGGCTTAAGGTTTACCTTTTTACGCGAAACCTCACCATCCTGCTTGTGAAGCGTTATGCACTGTATTCCACCCCGTGAGAACAAGCCCTTAAGCTGCGCCCACCGCGTCGGGGCTGATATTGTTCTGAAGTGTTCACCAACAGCACCAATCATCTCTCGCTGTTTATCGTGGTGAACATGTGCCGTCCAAACAAAGCGCCAATACTTAGCTTTTGCCCATGCGTCCGGGAACTGGTCAGAGAACACATCTTTGAGTGCTTCCCATTTAGCCTTGTCGCCGTGGTGTGGAAATACACAACACTTGCCCCAAGGAATGACCCTGAAATCGTCATCTGTCATAACAATATTGACCCGTGGATTATCCCCGAAGAACATATACAGGCCAACCATCACCGCGATGTAAGATGTTTCGTCATGGTTGCCCCTGAGAAAATGTACCTCGACCTCCTCGTGCGTCTCCAATAACCTCTCTGTTGAAAAGCGCATAATGCCCAGCGCGTCTAGTGTGTTCTTTAGATGGTTCTCCCGAATAACATCGCAGTTATTTCCCGAAGCCGGGGTTAGTCCGTGATGGTCGTTTGCATCAAGCAGGTCGCCCATGTCCAGAAGCACAGCCTTTTGCGCCTTGGGGATTGATGAGATCAGTTTCTCTAAAGCCGAATAAACAACTGGTAGATATTTGGGGTCGCCATATTGGCCACCCACATGAAGGTCTGCCAACGGAATGAAATTACAAAGGTCTTTGGGGAGGTCTTTAGGTCCGTCAATTTTAGGACACGGGATAACATCTGCAAGCGAATCTTTAATTGATTTTGCTAAATCAACGGGATCGGTTTTGTGGTCCAACTTAAAGCGTATACTTGCGCCTTCCGTTTTTAGCCACCCACCTTGCACCACGCCTAAGTTGCTTAAACCAACGTCCGCCATTGCGTTCTTTATGCCTTGGTCAAGGTCGTCGTATTTCTCTTTGGAGTCCCTACCCCGCGCACATAATTCTTGTATAGCTGTTTTACCAATGCCTAACGCATCCGCCGCTT
>CAKZNY010000134.1 GCA_937132145.1 uncultured Paracoccaceae bacterium
TTCGGGTTTTGCAACAACATCTGTTGGCGGCGTTGCTTCAATGTCACATCATAGTAATCGGTCATGCCATCGAAGCCAATAACCTCGAACCCCTCATCCAGAAGCATTTGACATAAATGATAACCAATAAAACCGGCCGAACCTGTAACGAAAACCTTGCGCATAGTATTAACTTTCTATTGTTCCTTTGCCGACGCTGGTAAGTGTCAGGCCAGCCGCACTAACTTCTTCCGGCGGATAGATGTTCCGTAGGTCTATGAACACAGAAGTGGTTAACAATTTCTTAATTCGTGCAAGATCAAGTCCACGGAAAGCATTCCATTCAGTGATAATCACCAACGCATCGGCACCATCCGCGGCCTCATAAGCATCATCCACCCAGTCAACACGGGCGAGCAACTTGCGTGCCTCCGCCCCGCCTTCGGGATCGCAAGCGGTGATGCTGGCACCCGCCGCGATCAGTTCGGGGAGGATCACGAGGCTAGGCGCGTCGCGCATATCATCGGTGTTCGGCTTGAAAGTCACGCCCAGAACGGCGATGCGTTTACCTTTAACGCTGCCCCCACAAGCGGCGATAATTTTGTCAACCATGTTCAATTTTCGCGCATCATTCACCGCAACAACCGTTTCGATAATGCGTTGGGGTGCGCCGTACCGCTGCCCGGTTTGCACCAGCGCCAACGTGTCTTTGGGAAAACAACTGCCGCCGTAACCCGGGCCTGCGTGCAAGAACTTGCCCCCGATTCGGGTATCAAGGCCAATACCTTTGGCGACTTGTTGTACGTCCCCGCCGGTTTTTTCGCAAAGATCGGCGATTTCGTTAATGAAGGTTATTTTCATCGCAAGGAATGCATTCGCCGCATATTTGATCGTCTCGGCCGTTTCCAGATCGGTTACCATGACGGGCGTTTCACGGATGTTAAGGGGGCGATAAATATTGCGCATCACGGCCTCGGCCTTAGCGGATTCGACGCCCACGATTATACGGTCGGGGCGCATGAAATCCTCGATCGCGGAGCCTTCACGAAGGAACTCCGGATTAGAGACAATTTCAAATGCAGCCTTGGGATTGCAACCGGCGATGATCCGTTTGATCTCGCGGTTCGTGCCTATGGGGACGGTGGATTTGGTGATGATAACTGTATCAGTCGAAAGTTTTTCACCCAATTCTCGTGCGGTGTCATAGATGTAAGTTAGGTCGGCAAAGCCATCCCCGCGTCGTGCAGGCGTTCCGACCGCAATGAAAACCGCGTCCGCATCGATGATCGAGGTTGCGAGGTCATCCGAAAACTCCAACCGCCCTTCACTGATGTTTCGCGCCAATAACACATCAAGGCCCGGCTCGAAAATGGGAACTTTACCAGCGCGAAGTTTGGCTAGTTTTTCTTGGTCCTTTTCGACACAAATGACTTGATGGCCGAAGTCTGAAAAGCATACACCCGAAACTAATCCTACGTAGCCCGCGCCGATCATTACAATTTTCAAGAAATGCTCCTAACAAAATATGTGTTTGCTGTTCTATGGCATAGAAACAGAAAAGGGTTAACGTATTATTCTCGTATTTAGATAAGTTGCCACATAATTGTGACAGATAATCCACCAAGACGGGATTTCGAGAGGGTGAATTCGACCCCGTAACTCTCGGCCATATCTGCACAAATCGCAAGGCCGAGACCTGTGCCTTGAACCGATGCGTCCAGCCGTTCGCCACGTGCAAGGATGGTTGGCAACATGTCGTCAGGAACGCCGGGGCCATCGTCCTCGATTGTAATAGAAGCCCGACCGTCGGGGTGGGTTTTGCCGTGAATCCGAACCTGTGATTTCGCCCATTTTCGGGCGTTATCAAAAATATTTCCCAGCATTTCAGATAGGTCATGTGCGTCAAAAGGCGTGTTCAAATCGTCAGGTATATCAACGTGCCATTCCAAAGGTTCCTCGCGCGGGAAGCGGCGGATGGTGCTGACCATTTTATCAACAACCGGAGCGGCTGGGGTTTTGACGTTGGAGGGGACCTGCGTGCGGACGCGGGCCAACTCACGCTCTATATAATGGCGCATTGAGGCAACTTGCGTGTCTATCTCGTCCGCTTGTTCGGCTTGGTTAACTTTTCGTAAATCCCGCGCGATGGTTTGCATGACGGTTAACGGCGTTTTAAGACCGTGCGCCAAGTCGCTGGCACGTTCGCGGGCATCGGACAGGGAAGTTTTGTGCAACGTTAACAGTTCGTTAACCTCGTTGGCCAAGGGCTGCACTTCGCTTGGGAAGGGGCCCTCCAGCTTACTTTCGGCACCGGAGCGCACTTGTTCGACTTTCTTGCGCAAGGTCTCCAACGGAACCAAACCGAGGCGAACTTGCACCCACGATGCAAGGATCAGCCCGAGGAACATGAGCGCAAGCCACAGGATAAATGCCGAGCGGAATTTGGCGGTGGCCTCGATAACCTCGGATTCATTTGTGGCAACCGATAGGGTGATGGCGCGTTGTTGAGTGTCGTCACCAATCAGGATTGTCCAGCCGGTGATCAAAAGCGGGACGCCTTGATTCGAGTCAACTTCGATGCGGGTTTGCTGACCGGCGACCGGATTTACGGGGAAATCATAAGATCCCCCCCACAGGGAACGCGAAACGACGGTTTGTTTTTCCGGCTCTACCGCCTGCCAGTAGAGACCGCTGAAAGGCAGGCTAAAGCGTTGATTTTCCAAAGGTTCAACGAAAATTCTGCCGTCTTCCTCGATTGACAGATTCGCGGTTATCTGGATCAGATCGCGGTCCAGTTCAGCGAAAATACGTTCCTCGAAAAAATCATGAAACAGGGTGTTTAAGACAAATGTTGTCGCAATCAGGGCCACCGAAATCGAGAGGCAGGAAAGAAGAATAAGTCTGAGAGCGAGCGACGATGTTTTCATTCATCAATCCTCTTCGATGATATATCCAAAACCGCGGCGGGTCTGAATTACATCGGTTTTTAATTTGCGGCGCAAACGGCCCAGAAGGACCTCTATGGCATTACTGTCAGGTTCCTGATCTTGAAAATAGATGTTTGTCGCCAGCTCTTCTTGCGAAATCACCCGCCCGCGATTGTGTAGAAGATAGTTGAGAAGTTTGAATTCCAGCGGGGTTACATTGATCGGAGCGCCATCGACGCTGACCCGCATTTGACGCGTATCCAGCAATAGCGGGCCAGCATTAAGTTGCGTCTTCTTTTCCGTACCATTTCGGCGCAGCAACGCACGCAAGCGGGCAACCAGTTCTTCCATGTGGAACGGTTTAACCAGATAATCGTCGGCCCCGGCATCAATCCCGTCAACGCGTTCCGCCCAACTGCCTTTGGCCGTTAGCAGGATAACCGGCATGTTTACGTGCTCGTTCCGCCAATTGCGCAGGACGCTTAATCCATCAAGTTTGGGCAGGCCAATGTCCAGAATGGCGGCGGAATAATTCTCTGTGCTGCCACGGAACCACGCATCTTCGCCGTCCGTGGAAATCTCGGGGATGAACCCTAGTGCGCCAATACGTCTTTTATTGACTCCGCGATTTTAACCTCGTCTTCAACGATTAGAATTCGCATCAGCAGCCCACAATTTTTTCGATTAATCCGGTTCTTGCCGACACGATCACCGTTTCCAGATGTCCAGCGGCCGATATGGCCTTGAACCGGTAACGGGGGCGCCAGCGGAATCCGGTAAACTCGATTCCGATAACTTTGCCTGAATAGTTACTGATAAACTCTGGCCATATTGCCTCAAGCGGTTTGGCATAGCCAGCCTCAACCGCTTTTTGCGCGCCATCGATGTCAGATTGCGAGATGGTAATTGGTTGATTAGCCTCGCTGGCAGTGGCTTTTCGGCAAGAGTCACTTTTTTGAACATCAGCCTCGACAGTATCAACATCGCTTGGGGGACTCGGCGGAGTCGGAGGGGTTGCGTATGAACCACCGCCTGACACGTTAGAGCTAGACGAAGCCCGCGCCCCGCTTAGCATCACGATTTCCGGCACGATATACGCCGTGGCCACTACTAATCCCAGTCGACGCATCGCGGCGCGGCGCGATGGGTTTTCGAGGGGGTTCGGCGTCTTGGACATATCAGGTACTCTTTAAATAGGTTATACGGGCAACGTTGCCTCAATTTCCGGTGTTTGGCAAACCGTGTTCGCTTTTTGCAACAACCCGTTGCGGGCGAATTCGGTGAATGTGGCGATAACATCGCGGCGAATGTCCTCGGCGGGGTGGTCGGGAAACACCGCGCAGAGCATTTCGATTGCCTCAATCGTGCTGGTTGGTTCCTCCAGTAAACGCCAGATGTTAACGGCCCCGTCATTCAGATAATGGATGCTTTTTCCGTTATGGCCGGTCAGGAACCGTTTGCCGTCGCTGGATACTTCTTCAATGCCGCTGGCGTGGATAAAACTGCCCTCGGAAATGTCGAGAGCTTCCGGCGTGAAATCCGTTTCAAGCGCGGATTTGAACGCGGTATTGTCCAAATCGGTGGGAAAGGTCGCGGCGGCTTGATCCCATTCCCGAAAGCAGGCTTCCAACAGGTCAACCGCCTGTTCCGCATCGTCATATATAAGGCGATAGGCCGGTGCGGATTTTGTAATGAAGCCCAGCATTTTCAGAATTACGGCTGCGTTCATAGCACGGGAAAAGTTCTGTTTGATCAGGGCGGTAAGTGCATCGGCTTCAGACACAGGCTCTATGGATGCCGCTGCACCTTCGGTACGTTCAAGAAACACGAGGCTGCCGATTGGGGCGGTATCGCCGAAATTGGCCAACTCGCCGATTAGGGGGGTAACGAACTGATATTGACGGTTTTGTATCATCGAACGATTCTGGATGTAATTTAATGCGTTGGCCCCGATTTGATCGGGGAGGGGTAGGCGTAGACGCGGAGATATTCCGCTGGATATACCGCTGAGCAGGCCGTCATCCGTGACCTTCAATGGCAAGAAATCATCGGTAAAAACTGTTTTGCCAGCAGCAGCGAGGGCAACCGTAAGGGTGCTTTTACCCGCGCGCCGTGTGCTTGGGAAAATTACCAGCCGTCCGGCGAATTCAATCGCGGCACCGTGCAGGCACAAAAGGCTGGTGTCTTGACGCAGGCGTGCCCATGCAAGTTCGACAATCAAGGAACACAGGGTGTTTGCCGGGTCTTTGAAGGTTGTCGGATTATCCATGAAGGGCGATGCGATTACGTATTTATTTCCGGTCAGCGTGACACTTGAGAAACTGGAGTCTTCGTCCTGCTGGACGATTGCATGGGGCCAATGCGGGAACACAACAGGCAAGGCGCTAACGAACTTTTGGTCGACGTTCAGCGCGACAGTCGCGTCGAGGCCGTCAAACTTCAGATGTCCTGTAATCATGTTCATATTATAGACCTATATACGATAATTCCTCCCTCCACGAAAGCGAAGGGAGGAATATGTTGTTCAACCAGTACTGCGTTATGGTTCAACGAAACTTCCCCATCCATTTTATATCAAGTTTGGTTGATATTTAGGAGCGGTTATTTGCATTGAAATCTTGCTTAGATGGTCAGCGCCAATACTTTCGCCAAAGCTTTTGGAGAAAGCAGGCTGCTATTGTCGATCAGGCACTGGACGTATTCCGGGTTGGCCAGATCAGCGGTCACGCCATTTTGGCTGCACAATGCTTCAACACCGGAAGGAATCGAGATGCTTGGGCCGCTCGCGACACTCGGCGTGCTCGGAGCGCTTGGCGTACTTGCGATACTCGGAGTACTTGTACCATTGCTTGCGGAACTTACACCGCTAGAGCCACTAGCGTGGGCCATCGAAAGCGTTGCAAAAGCCGGTACTGTGTACGCAGCAGTTGCAAGCAGGCCAATACGGCCTATCGCTTTACGGCGGGAAATACCTTGCTCGGAGGTGTCTGATTTTTTCATTTTATATATCCTGTGTCTGGTTCAAACGGGCGAATCAATAGTGCCCTGTAAAAACACCTTGAACTACCAATGCTTTCAAATTCCTTACACAGGATGTCAGCATATTGTCAGGTTGGGGGAGGCATCCCGCAGATGCGGGACGCAAAAGCTTATGCGCTTTGTAAAGCCTTGGCTTCAAACGCTTTGAGCGAGGTGTGTGTCGCGGGGCCATAGCTTGCCACATCGTCTGCCAGCTCGGGGAAGAGTTCCAGAACCTCTGCACGAGATTCTTCTGACAGGGTTTTTATCGAGAAATCCCCCGGGTTGAAGCTTTCGGTTGGAAGGCCTTCCGAGAATACCGTTTGATGGGATTCAAACAGGATGTGGAAGTATTCAAATTCTTCCAGATCTGTTGCGACGCGGATGTCGCGGTC
>CAKZNY010000135.1 GCA_937132145.1 uncultured Paracoccaceae bacterium
ACGTTCGGTATAAAGTTGCAGCGTCGTTTTCTGCTTTTTGATGGCGCGGTACATCTGTGGCTGCGTGAACATGGGCTCGTCGCCCTCGTTATGGCCGAAACGACGGTAGCAGAAAATGTCCAGAACCACGTCTTTGTGGAACTTCTGGCGGAACTCGATCGCGACTTTGGCGGCGTGAACCACGGCTTCGGGATCATCGCCGTTCACGTGGAAAATTGGCGCTTCAACCATCATCGCGATGTCGGTTGGATAAGGGCTGGACCGCGAGTTATGCGGGGAAGTGGTGAACCCGATCTGGTTGTTCACCACGATATGGATTGTGCCGCCAGTGCGGTGCCCTTTCAGGCCCGACAGGCCGAAACCCTCGGCGATAATGCCTTGGCCTGCAAACGCGGCGTCGCCGTGCAAAAGCAGGGGCAGCACCATGGAACGGTCTTCATCCCCGAGCTGCGCTTGTTTGGCGCGAACTTTGCCAAGCACAACCGGGTTAACGGCCTCCAGATGGCTTGGGTTGGCGGTTAATGAAAGGTGAACTTTGTTGCCGTCAAACTCGCGATCCGAAGATGCGCCGAGGTGGTATTTCACATCGCCGGAACCCTCGACCGAGTCGGGTTTATAGCTACCGCCCTGAAATTCGTGGAAGATCGCGCGGTACGGCTTGCCCATGAAATTCGCCAGAACCGAGAGGCGACCGCGATGTGGCATACCGATTACGATTTCCTTAATGCCCAGCTGGCCGCCGCGTTTTACGATTTGTTCAAGCGCGGGGATTAACGCCTCGCCGCCGTCCAGACCGAAACGCTTGGTGCCCATGTATTTGACGTGGAGGTATTTCTCGAAGCCCTCGGCCTCGACCAGTTTGTTAAGGATGGCTTTACGACCCTCGCGGGTGAAGGCGATTTCCTTGCCATACCCCTCGATCCGTTCTTTCAGCCAGCCAGCTTCTTCGGCGTTGGAAATATGCATGTATTGCAGCGCAAATGTGCCGCAATATGTGCGTTTCACGATGGCCACGATCTCGCGCATGGAGCCGTGTTCAAGCCCCAGAACGTTATCAAGAAAAATCGGGCGATCCATGTCGGCTTCGGTGAAGCCATAGCTTGCAGGGTCCAGCTCGGGTTGAACTGGTGGAGGGGTCAGGCGAAGTGGGTCAAGGTCCGCTGCCAGATGTCCGCGAATACGATAGGCGCGGATCAACATCAACGCGCGGATGGAATCGAGGACGGCTTGCTTGACCTGCGCCTCGGAAACCGTCGCGCCAACCTCGGCGGCTTTGGCTTTGATCTTGTCGCCAACCACCTCGGGCTCGACAGCCCATTGACCATCGAGGGCTGCGGTCAGGTCGTCGTGTGGGGTCGGCGGCCAATCGGTACGCGCCCAGCTTGGCCCTGCCGCCTCGGCGCGGGCGACGCTTGGTTCTTCGCCAAGGGCACGGAAGAACGTTTGCCAGCTTTCATCAACCGAATTGGGGTCGTTGGCAAACCGCGCTTGGAGTTGTTCGATGTATTCGGCGTTGTGGCCTTGCAGGAAGGACTCGCTGTGGAATTGGTCGTTCGAGGATTGCTCTGTCATTGGTCTAGACGGAAAATCCGCTCCCTATATATGACGGTCCTTGTTGGACCTTGGACAAGCCCGGCCACCCATTCGGGCGGCCGGGCGGTTGTTAATTAACCGATAGCTTTCAATACAGCTTCGCCCAGACCTGCCGGACTGTCGGCAACCACAAAACCCGCAGATTTCATGGCTTCGATTTTGTCTTCGGCAGCACCTACGCCGCCAGCAACAATCGCGCCAGCGTGGCCCATGCGACGACCCGGAGGGGCAGTCAGACCAGCGATAAATCCGGCGATGGGTTTGGAGCGGCCGCGTTTGGCCTCGTCCTTGAAGAACTGCGCGGCTTCTTCTTCAGCCGAGCCACCGATTTCGCCGATCATAATGATCGACTGGGTTTCGTCGTCCGCCAGAAGCAGTTCAAGCGCATCGATGTGTTCCATGCCTTTGATAGGGTCGCCGCCGATGCCGATGCAGGTCGATTGACCCAATCCCGCGTCGGTGGTTTGCTTCACAGCCTCATACGTTAGCGTGCCGGAACGCGAAATCACGCCCACGGAGCCACGTTTGTGGATGTGCCCCGGCATAATGCCGATTTTGCACGCGTCAGGGGTGATAACACCCGGGCAGTTAGGGCCGATCAGGATGGATTTCGAGCCTTCCAGCGCCCGTTTCACACGCATCATGTCCAGCACAGGAATGCCTTCGGTGATGCAAACGATCAGTTCCATCTGGGCGTCGATCGCCTCAAGAATAGCGTCCGCAGCAAATGGGGGCGGCACATAAATCGCCGTCGCATTCGCACCCGTCACATGGCGGGCTTCGTGCACTGTGTTGAAGACCGGCAGGCCGATGTGGGTTTGCCCACCCTTGCCCGGCGTCACACCACCAACCATCTGCGTGCCATAGGCAATCGCTTGTTCGGAGTGGAAAGTACCTTGCGAGCCGGTAAGACCCTGACAGATAACCTTTGTATTTTCGTTAACGAGTACGGCCATTGATCAGGCTCCCTTCACAGCGGCTACGATTTTCTTGGCAGCATCGCCCAGATCATCCGCAGAAATTACCCCGAGGCCACTGTTGTTAATGATCTCTTTACCTTTTTCGACGTTCGTACCCTCCAGGCGCACAACGAGGGGGACTTTAAGGCCAACCTCTTGCACGGCGGCAACCACGCCCTCGGCGATAACGTCGCAACGCATGATGCCCCCGAAGATGTTCACAAGGATGCCTTTGACGTTCGGGTCGGACGTGATGATCTTGAACGCTTCGGTCACCTTCTCCTTGGTAGCGCCGCCCCCAACATCGAGGAAGTTCGCAGGCTCGGAGCCATACAGTTTGATGATGTCCATGGTGGCCATCGCCAGACCCGCACCGTTAACCATGCAGCCGATTTCGCCTTCCAGCGTGATGTAGTTAAGGTCGTACTTGGAGGCCTCCAACTCTTTCGCGTCTTCTTCGGTTTCATCACGAAGCGCCACGATATCGGCGTGGCGGTACAGCGCGTTTGAATCAAAGCTCATCTTCGCATCGAGGCAAATAAGATCGCCGTCAGTCGTTACAATCAGGGGATTGATTTCCAGCATCTCCATGTCTTTTTCAATGAACATGCGGTAGAGGTTCGAGATCAACTGGACGCATTGTTTAACCTGCTTGCCCTCTAAGCCGAGCGTGAAAGCCACGCGGCGGCCATGAAAAGCCGACAGGCCAGAGGCCGGATCAACCGAGAAGCTGACGATTTTTTCAGGTGTGTTGGCGGCCACTTCCTCGATGTCCATGCCGCCTTCGGTGGAAACCACAAACGACACGCGGGAAGTTACGCGGTCAACCAGAAGGGCGAGATAAAGCTCTTTTTCGATGCTCGCGCCGTCTTCGATATATACGCGGTTAACCTGTTTGCCAGCGGGGCCAGTCTGATGCGTCACCAATGTGCGACCCAACATTTTTTGCGCCTCTTCGGCCGCTTCGGAAACGGATTTGGTCAGACGTACGCCGCCTGCCTCGCCCGCTTCGGGTTCTTTGAACGAGCCTTTGCCGCGACCACCTGCGTGGACCTGTGCTTTAACAACCCAAAGCGGGCCGTCGAGTTCGCCCGCAGCGGTTTTCGCGTCTTCGGCCTTCAGAACCGGACGGCCGTCGGAAACGGGCGCCCCATATTCTTTCAGCAACTGTTTTGCTTGATATTCGTGAATGTTCATTCAACTGGTCCCTATTCTGTGGTCCATGGTATTAATGTCCAAAGATATGAATAATTCATTGCTTCGACTCAGGAAGAAGCTATTGCATGATTTGTCACAGACAAAAGCGGTTTAGCGCCTGATCACGGGAAAATGTAGGGATGGATGGTGCATGTGATCACATTAAGAAAAAGTGTGATCACATAATGCGTGGCAACGATTCGAAATCATGCTACAGCTGCTTTCCAGCCCCGCATGAATGGCGGGGCTGGAAGGTATTTAGTTAAGCGAACCGTCAATAGCCTTACAGGCTGCGACCAGACCGTTTACCGCTTCGACGGATTTGTCGAACATGGCTTGCTCGGCTTTGTTGAGTTTGATTTCAACAACCCGTTCAACGCCGCCTGCTCCGATCACGGTTGGTGTGCCGACGTATAGGCCGTTCAGGCCGTAAGCGCCGTCAATGTAAGCGGCGCATGGCAATACGCGCTTTTGGTCTTTCAAGAAGGCTTCAGCCATCTGGATTGCTGCGGCTGCCGGTGCGTAGAATGCGGAGCCGGTTTTCAGCAGGCCAACGATCTCTGCGCCACCGTCACGGGTGCGCTGAACGATAGCGTCCAGTTTGTCTTGTGTGGTCCAGCCCATTTCGATCAGATCGGGCAATGGAATGCCTGCAACAGTCGAATAACGTGTTAGCGGAACCATCGTGTCGCCGTGACCACCCAGAACGAAGGCGGTTACGTCTTTGACGGACACTTTGAATTCGTCCGCAAGGAAATGACGGAAACGCGCGGAATCCAGAATGCCTGCCATGCCGACAACTTTGTTATGTGGCAGGCCGGAGAATTCGCGCAGCGCCCAAACCATGGCATCCAGCGGGTTGGTGATGCAGATCACGAACGCGTCCGGTGCGTGCTTTTTAATGCCTTCGCCAACGGATTTCATGACTTTCAGGTTGATGCCAAGCAGATCATCACGGCTCATGCCGGGTTTGCGGGCTACACCTGCTGTTACGATGCAAACGTCTACGCCCGCGATGGCGGAGTAATCGTTTGTGCCTGATATATCCACATCAAAGCCGCTGACCGGGGCGCTCTCGGCGATGTCCAGTGCTTTGCCTTGCGGAATGCCTTCGGCGATATCGAACATAATAATGTCGCCGAGTTCCTTCGTTGCTGCGATGTGGGCTAATGTGCCGCCGATTTGGCCAGCACCGATAAGTGCGATCTTCGCTCTTGCCATTTTGCAAGTCTCCTTTAAGGGTCGAAATCGAGGTTTGACCTACGCTTAATTTGCCGATTCCGCAAGCGCAAGGTGCGGATTTCGCTGGAGAGTGATGTCTGCCCTTGCACACAGAGATATTTTGAGGCACTTTTTGTGCGCCGCAACATTAGGAATTACCATGACTGACCGAAATACATTGTACCGTTCTGTATTATATATGCCCGGCTCGAAGGTACGCGCATTGGAGAAGGCCACGACGTTGGACGTGGACGCGTTGATCTTTGATTTGGAGGATGCGGTCAGCCCTGACGAGAAGCTTCTGGCGCGGGATTTGGTCTGCGATGCGGTGAAGGGCGGCGGGTACGGGCGGCGCGCGGTTGTTATTCGGGTGAACGGGCTGGATTCGGAGTGGGGGCTGGATGATCTGGCGGCAGCTTGTGCTGTTGCGCCGGATGCTATCTTGATCCCAAAGGTTAATACGGCAGACGACCTGAAGCAGGTTGAAAAGTTGATGAAGGCTTTTGGGGCGTCGGATAAAACGCGCATTTGGGCGATGATGGAAACGCCGTTGGGTATTCTGAACGCGCAGGAAATTGCAACCGCGACTCCGATGTTGGAGGCTTTTGTGATGGGTACAAACGATCTGGTGAAGGAGCTGTTCGCGGCGCACACTCCGGATCGCGCTCCTGTTATGACGTCTTTATCGCTGTGTCTTTTAGCGGCGCGGGCCTATGGGCTGATTTGTGTGGACG
The DNA here is from genome assembly GCA_937132145.1 of uncultured Paracoccaceae bacterium. Lineage (GTDB taxonomy): Bacteria > Pseudomonadota > Alphaproteobacteria > Rhodobacterales > Rhodobacteraceae > NORP23. The sequence goes on from CAKZNY010000135.1 coordinate 5,705, forward strand.
GCGTTTTTAACGCCTTTAAGGACGACGAGGGTTTGCGTTTAGCGTGTCAGCAAGGGCGCGACATGGGGTTTGACGGCAAGACATTGATACATCCCGCACAACTGGCGGTAACGAACGAGGTGTTCGCGCCAAGTCCCGAGGATATCGCGTTGGCGCAGACATATGTTGATGCTTTTAACGAGGCAAAGGCCAACGGCGAGGGCGTCGCGGTGGTTAACGGCAAGATTGTCGAGAATTTGCACGTAGAAACTGCACAAAAACTGTTGGGCAAAGCGGCCGCTATTGCTAGTGTTACGGAAAATTAACCAAAGGGGATTACCATGACACTGTTAATTGCTGGCGTTCTTATCTGGACGCTTGTCCACGTGTTCAAACGGGTGATGCCGGAAATGCGGGCCTCGATTGATGCGAAAATTGGCGCAGGCCCTGCGAAGGGGATCATTACGCTGATATTTCTGGCCTCCATCGCAATGATGGTGTTCGGATTTATGGCGGTAGGCGAGCAGGCTGTTTACGAGCCGCCCAGTTGGGGTGCTGTGGTTAACAACCTGTTAATGGTCGTTGCCGTGTTCATGATGGGGGCGGGTAGCAGTAAGGGCATTGCGCCCACATTGTTGCGTCACCCGATGCTGATGGGCGTGGTTGTGTGGTCCTTCGGGCATCTACTGGCGAACGGTGACACGCGCTCCCTCGTTCTGTTTGGCGGGTTGGGCATTTGGGCTGTTCTTAACATGCTGGTGATTAACATGCGCGAA
>CAKZNY010000136.1 GCA_937132145.1 uncultured Paracoccaceae bacterium
ACGAACTTCATAAACTCCTCGGCAATCACCGCCTCGGATTCAAAGTCCATCGTCAGGTATGGTTTATCCCACTTGCCCTGCACACCCAGACGCTTGAACTCCTCGCGCTGGATATCCACCCAGCCCTGCGCGAATTTGCGACACTCGCCGCGCAGCTCGTTGATCGGCACGTCGTCCTTGTTCTGGCCCCGCGCCCGATACTGCTCTTCAATCTTCCACTCGATCGGCAATCCGTGGCAATCCCAACCAGGCACGTAGCGCGCGTCTTTGCCCATCATCTGCTGCGAGCGCACCACCATATCCTTGAGGATTTTGTTCAGCGCGTGCCCGATATGCAGATGCCCGTTCGCATAGGGGGGGCCGTCGTGCAGGATAAACGGCTCGCGGCCTTCCTTGGCGCGCAGACGCTCGTACAGATCCATATCGGCCCATTTCGCCAGCCACTCAGGTTCGCGTTTCGGCAATCCGGCCCGCATCGGGAAATCGGTTTTTGGCAGGTTCAGGGTCGATTTATAGTCGGGGGTTTCGGCGCACATTTTGCAGTTCCGTAATCAAGAAAAATCTGGGGGTGGGAGGGTAGCGCGGAATTTCCATACGCCCGTGACCGGCATCTTTTACAGTGCCGGGGTGCTAATTCGTATGATAATCGCAAGCATTTTCCACATATTCGACGGTATACGCGCAAGCCCGCCTGCGGTCCAGCGTCGAATTGCAGTGCTCCGCGCAACGTGTTAGCACCGCGTGAATGAAAAGGAATATCTGATGGAATTGCTACATAAACTCCGCCGCGCATTTCTATGGCCCGGCACGAAGTTGACGGAAAAACTTGGCATTGATCCTGACAGTGAATTCGGCCTGCTGCGCTCTTTGTTCAACACGTTGATCTGGACGGTCATAGGCCTTGCCATCGTCTTCATCGTGGTGCTTTGAATACCCTGCCGCCGCGGTTTCCAATAACATCTGAAGAAATCGCCGTTGTCGTAACCGAATTTTACGCCCGCGTGCGCAAAGACGAGACCCTAGCACCAGTGTTTTTCCAAAGCCTGCCGTCGTTGCCAAAGGCATGGATTGAGCATGAAGGGAAAATCGCGGCGTTCTGGCGTAATGCGATCCTGTTTGAACGCTCCTATAACGGTAATCCACAGAAGGTTCACAGCGAACGCGAGGCGATTGAACCTGAACACTTCGCGGTCTGGCTTGCACTGTTTGACGAAGTACTGAAGGAAAATCTGCGCCCCGAACAAGCCGAAAGCTGGTCCGCCCTCGCCCACCGCATAGGCCGTGGCCTGAAAATGGGCGTCGTGCAATCCCGCGCCAAATACGGCGATGTGCCAGACTTAGGCTAAGCGCAACCGCCGAGCGAAGCGAGGCCTCCTCCAACCGTAGGGCGGAAGCCTCCCGCCCGTCAGGGCATCGTTTTGCAAGCAAAACGAAACCCCTCCCGTTGGGCCAAGCCTCGCCTTCGGCTCGGCGGTTGCGTTCATGTCTGGTGTTTCGAACTTCTAAATCCTAAACTTCCGCAAAACGCATTAGCGGAGGCGAAGATGTTTGCAAAACAAGACCTGAAGTTTGACCCTATCCCGTTGCCGGACCACATCGATATGCCGCCCGAGGATATGCAAAAAGCCGCAGCGGATTTCCTTGCCCACATGCGAAAACGCCACTCGGTTCGGGATTTCACCGACCAAGCGGTGGCCCAATCCGTTATCGAAAACTGCATCCTGACCGCTGGCTCCGCCCCTAGTGGTGCGAACCATCAACCGTGGCATTTCGTTGCTGTGAAATCCCCCGACATCAAAGCCCAAATTCGCAAAGCCGCCGAGGTCGAGGAGCAAAAGTTCTATGCAGGTGGCGGCGGGGACGAATGGATCAAAGCGCTGGAGCCCCTCGGCACCGGCGTGGAAAAACCCCACCTGACGACCGCTCCGTGGCTAATAGTTGTCTTCGCCCAGCGCCACGGGAAATTCGCAGATGGCACCAGGTTCAAGAATTACTACGTCCCCGAAAGCGTAGGGATAGCGACAGGTTTCCTGATCGCAGCACTGCATACCGCGGGCCTGTCCTGCCTGACCCACACACCAAACCCGATGAAATTTCTAAACGGTTTGCTGGAGCGTCCCGCATCGGAAAAACCTGTGATGATTTTGGTAGTTGGCCACGCCGCCAAAGACGCCACAGTTCCCTCCGTCGCCAAACTGAAGAAACCGCTGGAGGCAATTTTGACGGTGAAGTAGCCCCTAACTTAAATCCGTAAACGGATTGTACGTCGCCGACCACACATACCCGTCCGGATCGGCAAAATGCGCGGAATATCCACCCCAGAAAACCTCCTCTGGTTCCGTTAACGCCGATCCACCCGATTCAATCGCCAGCTTGTAGACCGCATCAACCTCGGCCTTGCTAGCGACATTATGGGCAAAGATCACACCGGAAAATCCGGTCGTATTCACAGGAACATTCGCCCCCTCGGCCAACGCCTCTTTGGCATAAAGCGCCAACCATGACCCTTCCATGATCAGCATCGGATGATCGTCATCTTCGGTCGGGTTGTGCAGCGGAAATCCCAGACCGTCATGATAAAACTTCAACGATCGCGCCACATCCGCGACTCCAAGCGTAATCAGGCTGATCTTGTTTTTCACATCACTTCCCCTTTTTGGAGCGCCGAATATCCTGTCCCAGTCGATTTTCCTTATGGATTTTCCGATATCGCGCACGTGTTTCGGCGATAGTTTCCCCCGCGTGGTTGTCCTCACGCACCAGCTTTTGCCAACGCTCGATCCGCGCCTCATCCAAATCGCCAGCCGCAACCGCCGCCAATATAGCACACCCCGGTTCGCTTTCGTGTGCGCAATCGTTGAACTTGCAGGTCAGCGCCAGATCGGAAATATCCTCGAACACCGCATCCACAGCTTCGCGTGCATCAACCAGCCGCAAGGCCCGCATGCCCGGCGTGTCGATCAGCCAACCGCCCGAGACCATCCGGTACATCGAGCGAGCCGTCGTCGTATGCACCCCCTTGGCGTCATCCTCGCGAATGTCGCGCGTCAGAATATCCAGCCCCGTCATCGTGTTGGTTATCGTCGATTTCCCCACACCCGAAGACCCGACCAGCGCCACGGTCTGCCCGATACCGCACCACGGGGCCAGATGCGCGACCGTATCGCCCGCCGTGGCATCAATCGTTATCGTCTGCACATTCTGCAATTCGCGCGCCTTTTCAATATACACCGACGGGTCATCGCACATATCCGCTTTGGTCAGCACAACCACCGGCTCCACCTCGGCCTGATGGGCCAGCGCCAGATAGCGTTCCAGCCGCGCAATGTTGAAATCCGCGTTGCAGGAAGACACGATAAACAGCGTGTCGATGTTGGCGGCAATAAGCTGCGCCACCGCCTCCAACCCTGCCGAGCCGCGCCTGATCAGGCTTTTGCGATCCAGCACCCGCTCACACTGCGCGCTGTCTCGCGGTGTCAAAATCCAGTCCCCAACGGCCATGCCATGCTCGGCCATCATGCTGTTGACGGCCACTCGCACCGGACCATCAGCGCCAAGAGTTTCCAGCGAATTGCGATGCACCTCGGTGACACGCAACGCACGTTGCTCCTCCACTTCCTCGTTCGAGAGTTGAGATTGATAAAAGGCGCTCCAGCCCAGATCGGCCAGCGTTACTGTTTCATTATTCATTATTTAAGCCTTGGATAAATTCACAAGAACCCCCAGCGAATTGCACGAGGTCTGGTTTCATCGGGCTTGCGAAAATAGCGACCATACGCGGCCTAACGGCACGCCCGGAGGTTGGTTGCATTTGTCATAATCATCCTCCTACTTCGGCGTGTCTTGGGTGAGAGGCTGGACAACGACCCAAACGGGACTCGTTATGGCTGCTTCCTTCCGGATCTGACCAGGTTGGCGAGGCGCTCGCCCGCGCCAACCTCTCGAATCTCAATTAACAATCCCAAAGGGCAAAGGCAAGAGGGGTAGTTGCTGGCAAAACCCGTAATTTGCGTATTTCCTCCTACATTTATCCCCTTTCCCCATGGTCAACTTTTCATTTGCAAACGCGCGTGCTACCTACGCGCCATGCAAAATCCAATCCCGGTATACCCGACCTACACACGTTCCGAGCGCATTGCCGATGGCACCATACATATACTCGGTGTGTTCGGGGCCATTTTCGGCGCGATTTTTATGGCCGTATGGAATTTTGAACACGCAAGCAGCTGGCTAACCGCTTCTTTGGTCGTTTATAGCATTGCCATGGTCGCGACCTTCACGGCTTCGGCCCTTTATAATATGAGCCCATGGGAAACGGCGCGCCCGGTTTTTCGCCGGATTGATCACGCCATAATTTATCTGAAAATTGCGGGAACTTATACGCCGCTCGTGGTGCTGGTTGGCAGCGTGTCGTCGTATCTGGTGCTGGCCACCGTTTGGGGATTAGCCACGTTCGGGGTGATCCGGAAGTTGTTTTTCTGGCGCACACCGGGCAAGACGGGCACCATTCTTTATCTGATAATGGGCTGGTTAAGCGTCATTTTGATCTGGTCATTGATACCCGTTTTGCCTTTAACCGCAACTTTTCTAATCGTTGGCGGCGGCTTGACCTATACAATCGGGGTCATTTTTTACGTTTGGAAATCGTTGAAATTTTCCCGGGCAATCTGGCACGGTTTTGTTTTGGTCGCGTCAATATGTTTTTATATCGCCATCGTGTTGGGCGCCCGCAGCAGCGTGATTTGAGCGCAGTCGGTATTCTCTAGCCTTATCCTGAATACACGGCCGTGCCACAAGTTATTGCGCGCATCACGGGTTGTGATGGGGGTGCGCTTAGGGCAAAGTCTGCGGCAAATCAGGAGATTACGATGCAAGACAACGAGGCCGTCACCTTCGCCGGTGGCACATTGGACCGCGCCGCCCACCTTCGTGGCGACGACAGCATCGCCGCGCAACCAACCGCTCGCGCCCTGCCTTTGTGGCACGGAAAACCGTTGGTTGATCTGTCCGGCCCACCAAGTCTTGCATGGCTGCCAATGGATGCGGAAATATTGAGCGAGGCCTCCGAGGCACCGATATTCCTCGGCCTGCAAGACGGCGAACCGCGCTTTGCATACGATGTGTCCCCGTGGCAGGACGAAAACGCCGACAAAGACGAAATGCGTAAATTTCGCGACGAAAGCCGCAACCAATACCCCGGCCTGCCCGACACGTTAAAATTCATCGACCTGCGATCCATCATGGCTGACCTGACCCACGACGATGCTGGCGACGCAGCCACGGCCAAAGGCATTTTTGGCTGGCACCTGAACCACAGGTTTTGTTCGAACTGCGGGGCACCAACGATGGTGTCACAAGGCGGCTGGCAACGCATTTGCCCTGCTTGCGCGCATATGCACTTCCCCCGCACAGACCCCGTCGTGATCATGCTGGTGACCCACGGCAACAACGTGCTGTTGGGGCGCTCGCCGCATTGGCCCCAAGGCATGTTCTCGCTGCTCGCCGGCTACATGGAACCCGGTGAAGGGATCGAGGAAGCCGTGCGCCGCGAAGTATTCGAGGAAACCGGCGTGCGGATCGGCAAGGTTGGCTACCTCGCAAGCCAGCCGTGGCCGTTCCCGACATCCCTGATGATCGGATGCGTGGCCGAGGCCCTAAGCACCGACCTCAGCATCGACCCAGTCGAGATCGAAGCCGCCAAATGGGTTAGCCGTGAAGGCGTGGCCAACTCGTTTGCCGGAAACGATCCTGAACTGCTGCCGTCCAGAAAAGGCTCCATCGCGCAGTTTCTGCTGGAACGCTGGCTGGCCGATAGGCTATAGGGCAGACATGCAGTTCAAACACTCTCAGGAAATCGATGCGCCCGCCGATTATGTCTTCGCCCGCATCACCAATTTCAAGAAATTCGAAAACCACTCAGGCCCGACCGGATTCAGCTTCAAACGCCAAGGCCGGTTGCCGGTGCGCATCGGCACCCGCTGGGATATTTCGGTGCCCGTTCGCGGCCGCCCACGACGTTTCTCGGCAGAACTAAGCGAACATACTCCGCCGCGCACCCTGTCCTACAAATCCGCCAGCCTGAAATACGAGGGCGTGATGTCCCTAACCGTCAAACCCGTCTCGGACACATCTTGCCGACTGGATATACAAGTGGTCGCCAAGTCCCGTAGCTTTGCAACAAGTCTGGTGTTCAACACAATCCGGTTGGCGCGGCGCCGCATCAACAAACGCATGAATGCCGAGATGAAAAAATTCGCCAAACGCTTGGCCGCCGAATACCGAACAACCCCGACCAAAACCCCGACCTGACCCCTGCACTCAACCGCCGAGCG
>CAKZNY010000137.1 GCA_937132145.1 uncultured Paracoccaceae bacterium
AGGGCTGCTAGCTGGTCGAAAGAGTAGGACCACCTCTAGAGTTCCGCTCACTCTTCAGAAACTTTCGGTGAAGTAGTTATTAACGCAGATCTAGTCACATATGTGCACTGTCACGACCATTTCACATTATTGAGCTATCCAAATAGTAATCGGTCGAATTTCTTTTCAAAATTTTGGACTTTAATACGATCTGGGATTTTGGCAGTGCGTAGGATATTCAATATTAATAAGATATTAACCAATATTACTTAAAGCTATGGGAAGTCGATAAAATTGGAGAGATCTATGGAAGATAAACTAGAATATTGGATTGTTGACATGCTCGAAAATTTGGGCGCTGCAATGTATGAAAAACAAATGTATCGTTCAGCAGAAGCTATGGTTGAGATCCAATTATTGGCAATAAACGAAATTCACGCGTCTCGAAACGACAATGTAGGGAAGATGACAAAGGAAGCGCCAAGCGGAAAATGTCTTTTCCCCCGACTCGTTCTCTAAATAGCCGCTCATTTTCCAGACGCCTTCTTGTTTCATTTTCTGCTGCCTTTCCAACTATACGGGCGACAGCATCCCGTTTCCAGCGTGTTTGTGTTTGGTTGCAAAAACATTTTGATGTAGTCGAATACGTCCTGCCTCGCGTCGTCTCGAGTTTTGTACGTACTCACCCAATAGCTTCGAAACCTCCGAAAGCGGATATTCTGGCACTGTAAATTTATGCACTGCATCACGTTTGAACTCGTTACTGTATATTGCAATGCCCATGATGGCCTCCTTGTCTCATTTTAGGAAAGAAGGCCTGCAAATCTAGTGGCTATTCATAGGCTGCAAAATTATTACATTAACCAATTAGTAACTAATTCGCATACAGTTGTGATAATTTTAGATAAATTACTCCTTGGATCTATGGAGTATTATACTGTGAATAAATTATTTTCTCTTGTCGCAGTTTTATCTATCTGTGTATTTAGGCCTGTGACTGCAAACACATTTGAAGAGTATATCATTTTTAATATTGCCAGTTACCACGTGAATTCGACATATGATTTTGATGAAAATAATTTTGGATTAAGTTACGGCATCTCACTACAGCCGCTCGAACATAATAGCTGGGAGTACGGCTTAGAAGTTGGGTTTTATAATAACAGTTTTTCCGAAATCACGAGATATGCGTTGGTTAAATCAGATATTGCAATTGGTAAAAGTAGCAATAATACAGAATATCGATTAGGTGTTTTCTTAGGGCTATTCGAATATCCTTCAGCAATAACTTTTGCACAAAAACGTGGGATTCTAACATTTGGAGAATTCATACTAATACCGGGACTTTCAGCAACTATCCGCAGTGTACGAGGTTATGATCTACGTCTAAATATTGCCCCGGGTTCAAAGCGAGCTGATGCGATAATTTCTATTCAGATTGGTGTTCGGTACTAAAAAATAGTATATCGGCGAACTCGAAAGTGAATTTGTGTGAATAAGAAAGTCCAGAATTCAAATCGCTGTACGAATGCTTACTTAAACAAAGAGGTGGTCGCAAGATTTCGTACCGGTTGTTAAGGTGGATCGACTTATGAGAAAGACGATTCAAAATGACGAAACGAAAGAACCATTCGCCTGATTTCAAAGCCAAAGTTGCGCTTGAGGCGATCCGCGAGGAAATGACCATGGCTGAGCTGTCGAAGAAGTACGGCGTTCATCTATTACCGGCAGGTGTTTGCCAGCAAACACCGAGAGGCCACCCAAATAGGCACTTGGAAGCGATCCGCTATTGAAAATATGGCCTCAACATTTTCCAGACGAGGTGGTGATCCTGGGCGAGCCGATGAAGCTCAAATTGACAAGCTGCATTCGAAGATTGGCCAGCTAGTGGTGGAACGGGATTTTTTAGCCAACGCCTCGGTTCAGTTGCTGGGAACACGAGGCAAAAAATGGTGAGCAAAGATCACGATTTGAGCGTTCGGCGGCAATGCAGCCTGCTGTTATTGACGCGGTCGAACCTGTACTATCAACCGAAGGGTGAAAGTTCTGAGAACCTGCGCTTTATGGCCATCATTCACTGCCTGGCAGGGTATACGAAGTATGCCCGAGAAGGGATAAGCAGTTTTTAGACACGCCTTGGTACGGATCGCGGCAACCTATCGGGACATTGCTACGCAATACCCTGCCGGTCAGTGGATGGCGCGTTATATGCAGCGACAAGACCACAAGTGCGGCCGTCACCGTGTGCGACGCTTGATGCGCTTAATGTGTTTGGTCCCAATCTACCAGACGCCAAACACCAGCAAGAAGCACCCGCAGCACAAGATTTACCCATATTTGCTGCGAAAACTGCCTATCACTAAGCCCAACCAAGTTTGGTGCGTCGATATCACTTACATTCCTATGCAGCGCGGATTTCTGTATCTGGTAGCCATCATGGACTGGTACAGCCGCAAGGTTTTGTCGTGGCGGTTGTCCAACAGCATGGAAGCGGACTTTTGCGTTGAAGCCCTAAAAGAGGCCATCGCCAAATACGGCAAGCCAGATATCATGAACAGCGACCAAGGCAGCCAATTCACTGGCTTTGAATGGACACAGGCACTGAAAGATGCGGACATCAAGATATCCATGGATGGTAAAGGCCGCTGGATTGATAACCGGATGATTGAGCGGCTCTGGCGATCTCTGAAATATGAATGCATCTATCTCAATGCATTTGAAACCGGATCACTGGCACGCACGGGGATCGGAAAATGGCTGATATACTATAACGCTGAACGCCCGCATTCGACCCACGGAATATTGACGCCAGATGAAGCTTATGAAAGAAAAA
>CAKZNY010000138.1 GCA_937132145.1 uncultured Paracoccaceae bacterium
TAGGAATTTGTCCATAGAAAGTTTCGAGCACTTGATATGACTATTAGCCACCACCGTGTTGGCAGGTTGGTGTACCTGCTCAAGGGACGAAAAAATCTGTTGCCGCAATGCCAAACCTTCCTGATCTGGATGGAAAAACTATGGCGAAATATGCTGAAGTTGTTCAGAGGTTCCCTCGGTTGGTAGGTGAAGCTACCAACCTAAACGTTCAAGCAAATTCTCCGTCCGTTCCGCGTGATTACTCGAGCTTTCTCCAGTTTGGATAGGGCGCGATATACAGCTTCGTGGGTCAGGTTTATTTCTGCTGCAACCGCTTTCCACGTGGATTCGATGTTTAATTCGAGTTCTCTTGAACTTAGTTTGCTATGGAAATATGCCAACAGACGATCGGGCGCTGATTTTATGTGCATCAACTCTACGTGTGCGCGCTGTTTTTGGAGTTGTTGCGCCAAGTGTTCCATAAAGTGAAATGCACAATTTTCATTTTTCCTCAACGCGGTTAAAAAATCGGATTTGGAATAGATCGTCACCGTTGAGCGTTCTTCAGCGACGGCTTCACAATGATAATTTTCAGAAAACAACGAGGCTTCGGCGAATAACTGACCCGGGTTGGCTACATAAAAAGTAACAGTTTTTCCATCCGCCATATTTCGGGACATTCGAATCCTTCCCGATTCCAGCGCGTAAAAGGCAACCACTTTTTCTTCGATAGAAAACAGTGTTTCGCCCTTGTTTAATCTGCGTTTTCCGGATGCGGTGATGCCCAGTTCTTCAAACATGTGATATTATGATTCCTTGGTAGTATATATGATTTCAATCATGCGCGGTTGTCGCCGATAGCTATACAAACATATAACGAAATCCCATAGGAAACCAGAAATGAAAAAATCACAAACCATTGCCCTCTTGTTCAGCGCTGCTATTTTTGCACCAAATTTTGCCTTTGCACAGGTTCAGGATCATAGCGGGCACAAGTCTCCGCTGGGTCATGATCCTTGCACTAATTGCGATATAGATTCGCTGCATGAACGCTCGGAAAAGCCTTTCGAATATGGTCAGGATCGCCTCGCGGCCATACAGGAAATGGTTATGATGTTGGAGGGTAAGCCCGATACGGATTGGTCAAAGTTCAACCTGGGTGCATTCATTCTGCATCTTGGCGACATGGAAGAAATCGCCCGGAACACAACGGTGGAAACTGCTGATCTTGTAGACGGTCTGCGCTTCACACTTGGCGGTGATGTGCGAACTATGGAGGCACTGGCGCGGGTTATACCCGATCAAAATATCACTCTGGGGCGGATAAATGGTTGGGATTCAAAGGTTCAGGTTTCTGATTCAGCTGTTGTGTTGACGGTAACCAGCGCGATTCCTGAAGAGGTTATCCACATTAAGGGGCTGGGTTTTCTGGGTCTGATGTCGACTGGCACCGGCCATCATCAACCCTTCCACCTCGCGTTGGCACGAGGCGAAGTGGAAGGTGGTTGGCCGCGCGCGGAATATATAGCGGGTTTTGAGATTTCTGAAGATGCGGCGGCACCCAAGAGCGGCGAGATGGTACATGAGGGCGCGGGCATGATGATGGACAGCCAACCGATGCCGCAGGAAGGGATGATGGACGGCCAGCCAATGCAGCACGAAGGGGCGGGCATGATGATGGACAGTAAGTCGACATCAACTCCGATGCATGGGATGCAGGGAGATCAGGCCAAAATGCCAACTGAAGAGGACATGGTGCATGCGGGAAACGCCGATCAGGCAGCGATGCACGGTATGCAGATGATGATGGGCGACGATGAATTTCGTGGCATGATGATGCGTGATCACATGGGCGAGGTTGGCGCACACGGGATGCAAGGGATGCGTGGCAACGGCTGCATGCCACACGGTGCTCATGATGGCACGCACGGTGGTGGAATGCGTGGAAAAGCTGGCATGTCACACGATGTGCACGATGGCACGCACGGCGTTGGAATGCGTGGCAATATGCCTTGGGAAATGCACGGACAAAAAAGCACGGCCGAGCCTGCTTCAGGTGTGGCAACGCTACCCGGACAGGACGCTTTTGGTGCGATTCAGGAGATTGTTAACATACTGAAATCCGACGCCTCCACCGACTGGAGCAAGGTCGACATCTCGGCGTTGCGCGCGCATTTGGTAAACATGAATCAACTGGTTCTGAATGCAGAAGTTAGCGAAACGAAGATTGATGGGGGGCTATCCATCGTGATTACCGGAGACGGTCGGACGTTGAGCGCCGTGCAGGAAATGGTCGTCGCACATGCCTCCACCATTGAAGGCTACAACGGTTGGAGCGTCATTGCGGACACAACGGCCGATGGCGCAACCCTTACGGTCACGTCCGAGGATGCCGACGAGGCAGTCCTTATTCAGGGGCTCGGGTTCTTCGGTATAATGGCAACCGGAAGCCATCACCAACCGCACCACCTGGGTTGGCGCGCGGCAATAGCATGCACTGACTTCGGGTCCATCGCTGCGAACCGATCAAAAAGGAAGGCTACCTCTGAAGGAGGTGGCCTTCCTTGGTTTGTGTTAGTGCCATTACGAATGGAGATATTACCCTATCAGGTCCAGTCGAGAACGATTTTGCCGGATTTGCCGGATTTCATGATGGCAAACCCTTCCTCGAAATCGTCTACAGACATGCGGTGGGTGATGATGTTGCTGATATCCAGCCCGTCTTCGAGCATGGCGATCATCTTGTACCATGTCTCGAAAATCTCGCGGCCATAAACGCCTTTGATGGTTAGCGCCTTGAATACAATGCTCGACCAGTCCACCTGCGTTTTGCCCGCAGGAATGCCGAGCATGGCAATTTGCCCCCCCATCACCATTGCCTCGACCATCTGGTCGAAAGCGGAAGAATTGCCCGACATTTCCATACCAACATCGAAGCCCTGCTTCATGCCGAGGCTCTGGATGACCTCTTTCAGGTCGGTTTTGGTTACGTTAACGGGCACCACGTCGGCGACCTGCGTGGCCAGATCAAGCCGTGTTTGATTAACATCGGTGATAACCACATGCCGCGCACCGACGTGCTTTGCCACAGCGGCCGCCATGATGCCAATCGGGCCAGCACCAGTGATCAACACATCCTCGCCAATCAAATCGAAGGACAGCGCGGTATGAACGGCATTACCTAACGGGTCGAGGATCGCACCGATTTCGTCAGGAATTGCGTCAGGCAGCAGCACCACGTTGAAGGCCGGTAGGCGCAGGTACTCGGCGAAAGCGCCATCGACATTCACGCCGATGCCTTTTGTTTCCGGGTCCAGATGGAACTTTCCCGACCTGCTTTGGCGGGAAGTGTTGCCGATCAGGTGGCCCTCTCCGGTGCAACGTTGCCCGATGGAGAGGTCATCCACATTACGCCCGACCTCGACAATCTCGCCAAAAAACTCGTGGCCAATGGTCAGCCCGACGGGCACGGTTTTACGCGACCACGCATCCCAGTTCCAGATATGGATATCGGTGCCGCAGATGCCGGTTTTCTTAATTTTGATCAGTACGTCATTTGGGCCGATTTCGGGTATGGGCAAGGTCTCCATCCAAAGACCTTCTTCTGCTTTCGACTTCACCAATGCCTTCATAGTGTTCATGACAGCACTCCGGTTTCCCGCCCCGCTTTCGCAAATGCCTCAAGCGCGAAATCCAGATCATCTTTGCTCAGGGCTGCATTCATCTGGGTGCGGATACGGGCCTGACCTTTTGGTACCACCGGAAAGAAGAATCCGGCAACATAGACGCCCAGTTCATATAGTTTGTTCGCCATGTCCTGACTAAGGCGCGCATCCCCCAGCATTACGGGAATGATCGGGTGCTCGCCCTCAAGCAGCTCAAAACCAAGGCTGGTCAGCCCCGCCCGCCAATAGGCTGAATTCTCGAACAGTTGCGTCCGCAAATCATCGCCTTCTTCAACCAGTTTAATGGCCTCGATGCCAGCCGCGACAATCGCAGGCGGCAGAGAGTTGGAGAACAGATATGGCCGCGCGCGCTGCCTTAGCAGGTCAATCACCGGCTGAGGTCCGGCGATATAACCGCCAATTGCCCCGCCAAGGGCCTTGCCCAACGTGCCGGTCAGAATATCCACATCAACCCCGTGATGCGCAGGTGTGCCTTGCCCCTTGGGGCCCATAAAGCCGGTGGCATGGCAGTCATCAACCATGACCATCGCGTCATATTCCTTCGCCAGACGTGTGACATCGGGCAGGTTGGCAAGGTAGCCGTCCATCGAGAACACACCGTCCGTGGCGATCATAATGAAACGGGCACCCGCCGCGCGAGCGTCCTTCAACTTCGCCTCCAGATCGTTCATGTCCGAATTGGCGTAACGATACCGCTGCGCCTTGCACAAGCGGATCCCGTCGATAATCGAGGCATGGTTCAGCGAGTCCGATATAATCGCATCTTCAGGCCCCAGAAGCGGCTCAAACAGCCCGCCATTTGCATCAAAGCAGGCAGCAAAAAGGATCGTGTCGTCTTTGCCAAGAAACCGCGCCAGTTTTTGTTCCAGCTCGCGGTGCAAATCTTGCGTGCCGCAGATGAAGCGCACACTGGCCATGCCATAACCATGATCGTCCATAGCCCCTTTGGCGGCCTCGATCAGCTTGGGATGGTTCGCCAATCCAAGATAATTGTTGGCACAAAGATTAATCACCTGCTTTTTGCTGCGATCCGGCAGCTCGACAGTAATCCGGCCCGCTTGTGGCGACACAATCGTGCGTTCGCGCTTCAGCAGCCCGTCAGCCTCGATATCGCCCAGAGTTTTTGAAATATGGTTTAAAAATCGCGTAGTCATGGCATCCTCCTGTTTATTGGATTGATATCCGTCAATAAGGAATCTGTCAATATATTGGAGGTCCGCCAATATATTGGATATTAGGCGATCTTCACGATAAGGATCACGCGTGCCGCCTCGCAAGCCCGAATAGCATGTTCGACATCCCCCGCGTAGCGAATCGTATCACCGGTGGAGACCTTGGCTTTTTCCCCGTCCGATGTAATCTCAAGCTGCCCTTCCAAAACCGTCAGATGCTCTACACAGCCTTTTTCGTGCGGCGAGCTTTCAAGACAAGCGTCCGCCTGGAAGGTGATATCATAGACTTCGGTCCCGCCAACATCACCCGGCGCACTTAGAATGCGTATCACACAGCCCGCCGCACGATTGCGAATCTCGGGGGTCTGGTCACCAAGAACAATCTCTTTGATAGGGTGTTCCGGTTCAATATTTTCATCCAGAAGCGTAGAAAAATCCACATTGAGCGCCCGGGTAAGGTTCCACAGACTGGCAACCGTCGGGCTACTCTCTCCTCGCTCGATTTGGGACAACATCGAGCGCGAAACCCCCGAAAGCTTGGCCAGAGCATCAAGGCTCAGCCCCTTCGTTGTCCGCTCGTCCTTTAGCCGTTTGGCAAGACGTGTCGTGATCTCGGCCCTATTATTCATCAGAACTACCTTTCCTAATACCACCTGCCAGTATATCGAAACGGTTCGCAACTTCCAATATCACATTGCAATATCCGTGATGCTGAAGATACAGCGCGGCGACACACTGTGCAGCCCCATTTTCTTCGTAATATGTATGGATATTTTGGGTGGTACTAGCAGCAAGGCCTTGTAGCGGCGGACTACAAGGCCTTGGTTTACTAGTTACGCAGTTACACTGGTTAATTCGAAACTCGTTTGTAACTTCGAATAGTGTGCTTACGCAGCTTTCCGAGATGGTACAAATATTCGACTACTGGTAAAAATTCTCTACAGGCGCTGGTCTTAAAATGCTCAAAAGTAACGTATTTAATTTGATCACAGCTAAGCTGAAAATCAATGCAATATAACTGGCATTATAAGCGTAATTATTCACCGCCAAGTACCGATTAATAGGTGTAAATTTAAGTTTGTTAGGTGATTCGGCAATGAGGTCTTTTAGACATATCCAATTGGTTATGTCTAAAATTATTATTTGAGATAATAGTGTGGAAACAGACGTATAGGAGATTTTCTGCTATGCGGAGATGTAGCAATCTAGCCGCTGACTTTAAGTAAGTTCCCTATAAGCGAATCATGTAAGATATTGGTATAAAAATAAAATATATGAATATGACAGGAATTCCAGAAAGAAAATCCTTGCCAAAAAAAATCCACTTGTCGTGTTGAATTTAGCAAAAAAGACACCCGTTTTACCTGTGTCAATACCTTTGGCAAATTCCAGCGTATTAGTCTAAACTGTGGCGTAATAGTGTTTTGTTTGTGGCGGTGCTTTTGAATTAGAAGAGCAAGCGACACTCGGTTGAGAAGTTAACATTCGAGAGTTCGTTACGCCGCTTAATTAGTGTACGAGTTTCACCGTGCGACAGGCAGTCTAAACGCTCGCCCGTCGTATTAAAATTAACCCTGCAAACGGATTGCAGACTGATATTAATGTGTGGTTGTGACAGTAAATTAGGACGAACAAAACCCGTGAATGCTCGGCAGGTGAAATATACCGACAATTACCACCAATATGGGTGGCGGATGTATCTGTAAACGGGTTGCTCCAAAAGTTCCTTAACAAAAACTGTTTCGACCAAAGCTGGAGGCTACCATGCTTACGACTACACTTTCCTTTGATAATTTACACACCTACGGTGACCTGTTCACGACTCTGTTTCGTGCGCGAACGCGTTCCATGTTTATGGACTCGAATTGGGAATTTCCGGAAACTGACGGGATGGAATATGACCAGTATGATTCGCCAGCCAGCCGTTGGATCGCTGTTCATGAAAATGGCAAGGTTCTTGCCGGTGTGCGTTTGACCCCTACAACAGCCGAATGCGGCGTGTATTCCTATATGATCCGCGATGCACAGCGCGGCCTGCTGGATACCTTGCCGAGCAACTTGCTGGATTATAAGGCTCCTGTAGCCTCTCATATCTGGGAAGCTTCGCGCGTATTCATATCAAATGATGTGCCTGAAAGGCGTCACGCTCGTGTGCAGGCCAGTTTGGTTGCTGAAATGACCAGCGCCGCACGGACCTTGGGGGCTTCGCAAATCATCGGTTTGATGCCATCACAGTGGGCGCGTTGGACTGAATATCTTGGCCTAGATGTCGAAGTGGTCGGTCCGGAAATCGTGGCTGACGACACCCTGACCAAAGTTGGCGTTTTGAAACTTGCGTTGAATTTGCACTAGGTTTGGGCGGCATTTAACCGCCCAACCGATTAAATGAAGTTCCGGGTGGAGGCCATGGCAACAGCCTGCGTTGTCGTTTTAGCCCCTAATTTCCCCTTCGCCCGCTCGGCGCGGCTTTTAACGGTTGGAACGGAAATACCGAGTTCAACAGCGATTTGTTTGTAACTCAGCCCATCCCGCAGCCCGCGCAACGCATCGAGTTCTTTGTCCGTTAGACCGCATTGACCAACAACATAATCCACCAGATTATTGAATTTGTCATCGATGTGGGATATTTCCTCGTCAGTGAACTCCCGATCTGGTCGGGAAATGGTCAGGAAAGACCGCTTGTTCATTGACTTGCGCGAAAATGCTGCACCGTAGTTCAAGCCGTGGTCTCGCGCGTCCTTCATTACCCCCCGAATATCGGGTAATTTGATGTCGGACCACCGTTTATTTCCGCTTTTTGTGACACACCAGATTAAAACCGGATCAACAAAAAAGTAGTTCTTTTCGTCGTAAATTTTCTGCCATTCTGCCGGGTATTCCGAATGAAGGTATTCCGGCCCGCGAAACGTCATATTGAACGCCATTATGAAGCCGGACTGGCCTAAAAATTTAAGCGAAGCGACTTCAGATTCAAAATTAGGGATTATAGATTTGAGCATAGGGGTACCTCTGTCGAAATTTATCTAAAAGTATAAGTTTTTTGCGAAAAATCAATTAATAAGTATAAATCTTATATCATAAAGTACAACATGCTGAGGTTGTGTCAAGGTGATTTTGACCCATAAACGCATGTAATGTTATGAAAATACGTCGCTAGATAACATTGCAACTGAATGCCAGAAACCGACCGTCTTTGTTGCCTGTAATTTTGCCTAAAGGCGTTGGATTGTACCCCATAGTGCGCGCCATTCTAAGGAATGCCGGTGGCCCGAGAAACAAACACTTGTAAGCGCCTTCTTCTTTCAAAAACGCGTTACATTTTTCCAGAATACCGCGACCGACCCGCATGTTGTCCTGCGATGTGAATCTTGTAAGTTCCCAAACTTTCGAATCTACGGGCGGTTCTTCGGCGCAAATTTCTTCGGGCAAACCGGGTAAGTGTTTAAGGTAAGCGTCTCTAATCATGTAAGAATATACTATTTTTCCAAAACTTTGGTGTTGATCTGTTCTAACCAACCGCGCGCCGCCAATAACTTTGTCGTCTTCATGCGCGATGATGTAGACGGAGGTCAGGGTGTCATATTGCTCGAACTCCATAGAGTCCGCATGAAAAAGCGGCCAATCCATCTTGTCCACAAATACTTCTTTCCGAAGCAGCAAAAAGCTTTTCACCAGATGCCAATGAAGGATATCAGCCGGAAATTTTAACACTGTGATTTTCATATATTTACCCACGTTCAGCACAGCCTAAACTAGATACGGTAAAATTTCTATGAATTCATTGCGCCATCGCTATTTATGCAACGATTTTAACCTTTTGGGCATCTCCCTGCCAATCTCCATTCGCGATTTCACGAAGGGCGGGCACATTTTTCAGGGTTACTACCGAAAGATTATCGAATTCAATAATACCACGATTTTGCAAATCCCGAAAACATCGGCTGACGGTTTCTGGTTGCACGCCAATATACTCGGCTAAATCCACGCGCCGAATGGGGATTTTGGCGACGGCAGTCTTTTTTGCCCTGTTGATAACTCTCGAATTACACTCAATAATAAACGAGGCTAACTTCTCCAAGGCCTGCTTTTTCGACATGTCGACGGAATGATCTATGGCGCGAAAAGTTTGTTCGCGTACATTCTTCCAAACGGTATTCAGGGCCTCGGGGTTGGCCGAGACGACCTGCTCGAATACTGCGGGTGAAAGTCGGCAAACCTTTGAATTACCTAATGAAATAAGGTTACAACGGTTCCTGTTCGAGATGCCGCGAAGGTCGATAATATCGCCTTGCATATAAAGTGCTGCGATGGATTTTCGCCCGTCCGCCATAAGATGTTGCAAACTTAAAACGCCCGAGGAGACGGCAATAATCGGCCATTGCAACAATGCTTCGTCAGACAATGCGTCCCCTCGTTTCATGCTGACAAAACGGGATTTTCCGTTCAGTCGAACAAGTTCGTCGGTCGTTAAACGGGCGCAAAAGTTGCTGGAATCATAATGCAATGAACAACTTTTGCAGGTATTTGGTATTAATGATGTCATCAGGAAAGGCCTTGTGCGGTTTGATGCGGTTTGTCGCTGGGCACATTATATATGGCCTGTTCGAACACAGCTTGATCTATATCAACTGGAAGGAAAGCCCCGTATTTTGCCATTTTCAGTGAGCAGAATTTACCTTTAGATCGCGGCGGCTTCCAGTGTTTCGAGGGTGGGGCGCTTTAGTTGTTCGAGTAAACCCCACACATTTTCACGGCATCGGGCGGACGGGTTTTGTGGGAGAAGTTCCAGTGACAAGTCCGGTTGGCGCAAAACAATGCGGCGCCAGTTATGCACAATCAGCGCCCGCATCACCGCCGTTTCCAGCGGCCCTGGCGAATACCCGTTTTCCATCGTGCGTTTAACCGCATCGAGGCTGTGTTCAAATCTTGAATACTCCTCGACAGTGGCGGCATCGGCGAGAGAGGATCGCAGCCATTCAGGGAATTCTGACAGATAACCTTCCAACACTAGAAATTCGGATACATCCGCGGGTTTTGGGCCTTTCGCGATGTACACATTTGGTAAAACACCTAGATACCCGCGAGTTACGAGGTTTTTCTCATTTATACGTACCGTAGGATTTGCCAGTAGTACGTGCCATTTATCGGGCATATCAATCGTTCGGGCATAGATACGCGGGCTGGCAATTATACTCTGGTTCAGGCCAAATTCGGACAGGCGATGCCGACTGGTCCGCCCGGATTTCTCCGTGACAATCCAGCCATCGCGACGCAATCGATGCAAGGCTACGCGCATCGCTTGTGGTTTTATGCCGATCAGTTGCGTTAAGGATGACAGTAACGGCCCGCTGATTTCATCCTCTGGATTTTGCGCCAAATCACCGAAAATGGTGACAAGAATCGACCACGTTCTGCTCTTCCCGCAGCCCGTCAATTCTTGAACTATGCCCTCGAAATTTTGCCGCGAAGTATCTGTCATGCACGTCTTATAACCCGTGTAAGACCGCCACGCTATCAATACTCGTTCATTGTTAGCAGTTCATATTCCGCCACCAAATCAGCATCTTGATTGGTTAACGTCACGTGCCAGCGAACCTCGCCGTAATCATCATTGCGCTTTGTCTTTTTCATGACGGTAAGGCGAACCTTGATGCTGTCACCGGCCACAACGGGTTTCAGAAAACGCAGGTTTTCCAGTCCTGTGTTGACCAGAACCGGCCCGGGGTTCGGTTCCACAAACAGACCGGCCGCGAAGGACAAAAGCAGATAGCCATGCGCCACGCGGCCCGGAAAGAACGGGTTGGCGGCGGCGGCCTCGTCGTCCATATGCGCATAAAAGTTGTCACCGGTGAATTCGGCGAAATGCTCGATATCCGCGAGCGTGATTTCGCGGGCGGCTGTGTTGATAGTCTCGCCAATTTGCAGTTCGGTAAATGTGCGCGTGAACGGGTGGGCGGGGGCCGGAACCTCGGTCGCGCCGGGCACCCATTGTTGGCCAATTGCCGTCAGAATGTCTGGGCTGCCCTGTATCGCGGTGCGCTGCATGTAATGCATGACGCCACGAATACCGCCCAGCTCCTCGCCGCCGCCAGCACGACCGGGGCCGCCATGAACCATGTGGGGCAGGGGCGCGCCATGGCCCGTGCTTTCCGCCATCGAATCGCGATTGTTGAAATAGAGCCGCCCATGATACGCGCCCGCCCCCAGCACAACTTTACGAGCAACTTCAGGGTCATGCGTGATGACCGAGGCCACAAGGCTGCCTTGCCCACGGTTAATCAGCGCGATTGCGTGATCCAGATCGCGGTAGCCCATGATGGTGGAAACTGGGCCGAAAGCCTCCGTGTCATGCACTCGCTGGGCGGTATCCGGGCTTTCGCAATGGAACAGTATGGGCGGAAGAAATGCACCTTTTTCAGGGTTCGCGTTCAAAGTATCGAAATTATCAGGGTCCCCGAAAACACGTGTTGCCTCCGTGCTTATAATCGCGATTTTCGCCAACACATCCGCCTTTTGCTCCGCCGAAACAAGCGCCCCCATACGGGTTTTCGGGTCGCGCGGATCACCAATGATTGTCTTGGAAAGGCGGGCAGATAACGCCTCGATCACCGCTTCAACCTGATTTTCAGGGGCCATAATCCGGCGAATAGCTGTGCATTTCTGCCCCGCTTTTGTGGTCATCTCGCGCTGGACTTCTTTCACAAACAAGTCGAATTCCGGCGTGCCGGGAACGGCATCCGGACCCAGAATAGAGGCATTCAGGCTGTCCTGTTCCGCCACAAAACGAATCGAGTTTTCAAGGATATTCGGGGCCGAGCGCAGCGCCAGTGCCGTTTTCGCCGATCCGGTAAAGCTAACCACATCCTGCATCCCCAACCGGTCCAGCAGATCGCCCGTGCCACCTGTAATCAACTGCAATGCGCCCGCAGGCAGAATGCCGCTTTCCACCATGATGCGAACGCAAGCCTCGGTCACATAACAACTGACTGTCGCGGGTTTTACGATGGCCGGAACACCCGCCAGCAGCGTTGGCGCGAGCTTCTCGAGCATCCCCCAAACCGGAAAGTTGAAAGCGTTGATGTGAACCGCAACCCCTTGCATTGATGTGCAAATATGTTGGCCCAGAAATGTGCCGTTGCGCGATAACTGCTCGATTTCACCATCAAGATAAATATGTGCATCCGGCAATTCGCGCCGCCCCTTTGAGGCGAAAACGAACATCGTTCCAATCCCCCCGTCAATATCAATCAAATGGTCAGACTGGATAGCGCCGGTGTCGAAACTAAGGTCGTATAGCGCTTGTTTATGCTGCGAAATATGCGCGGCCAAAGCCTTGAGCATGCGGGCGCGGTCATGAAACGTCATAGCGCGAAGGGCAGGGCCGCCGACATTTCGCGCATATTCCAGCATGCCTTGCACATCGAGGGCATCATTGCCTGCCTCGGCAATAACCTCGCCCGTAATTGCGCTGGCGATAGGGCGCGCACCCGCCCCCGGTGCGATCCATTCGCCTGCTGCAAAACTGTTAACCTTTTGAATTGTCATCTTATTAATCCTGTCGTTTCGGCGTAGTGCATCGGCCCGCCACGCCAGCGCGGGAAGCCGTAACCGTTGATTTGCACCATATCCACATCGGCGTTTCGCTCGGCGATGCCATCGGCAACAATGGCCGCGCCTTCACGGGCAAGAACGGCCAAAAGGCGCTCCGATATTTGTTCTGCGGTGAACTTTTGACGGGTAATGCCGTTGGTTGCGGAGTACGCGATAATCAACGACTCCACGATTTCATCCCGTATGGGGGCGCGGTTTCCATCTTTATACGCGTACCACCCCATGCCGGTTCGCTGGCCAAGGCGACCCAGCTCGCAAATTTGATCGGCGATGTCGACATACCGCTGGTTAGCGTCCCGAGTCTGGCGTTTACGGTTGGCCCATGCGATTTGCAGCCCTGTCAGATCTTGCAATTCATAGGGTCCCATCGGCATGCCGTAGGCGCGCATCGCTGCGTCGACTTCAAACGGTAACGCCCCGTCGGCCAGCAGGTAATCGGCCTCGCGGCGATACGCGCTAAGCATGCGGTTGCCGATGAACCCGTCGCAAATACCCGATAGAACCGAGACCTTTCGCATACGTTTTCCAAGTGCAAAGCAGCTTGCCAGAACCTCGCGGCTGGTGTCGGGCGTTTTGACGATTTCCAGCAGCTTCATGATATGGGCGGGGCTGAAAAAATGCAGCCCGAGGCAGCGTTCAGGGTGTGGAATTCCCGCGAAAATTTCGCGCGGATCAAGATAGGAGGTGTTGGTCGCCAAAATCGTTGTATCCGAAACAACGCGGGCCAGCTTGGCGAACACTTCGGATTTCACAGTGACATCCTCGAACACGGCCTCAATCGCCAGATCGCTGGATTTGGCATCGGCGTAATCGTCTGTGGTCCGAAAGACGGCAAGCCGCGCGGCCATCGTTTCGGCTGAAATCTTTCCGCGCGTCAAAGCCCCTTCAAGTAGGCCTTTCACGCGATCATATGCGGCATCAGCAGCTTCGGCGTTACGCTCGATAATCGTGACCGAAAGGTTGGCATTCAGCATCGCGGTGGCAATGCCCGCACCCATCAAGCCACCCCCGACAATCGTAACCTTGTTAATGATACTCGGTGTAGCGCCCAGAATAGCGGCAGGCTTTGCAACCGCACGCTCGGCAAAAAAAGCATATCGCATGGCGCGGGATTCCGGTGTTTTGCGTAATTTCATATGCAATGCGCGCTCCAACGGCTGACCTTTGTCGAAGGGCTGCGCGGACCATTGCAGCGCATCCAGATTATGCAGCGGTGAGTGCTGGCCTTTCGCTCGGGCCGTAATCGCACGACGTTTACTTTCCATTAAGGTTTCGTCGAACGGCGGCACGTCGCGAAGGCTAACGGCGGTCGGGCGCTCCGGTAGCGAGGCCGCGAATGCGATAGCCGCCGCCTTCAAATCGCCTTCAACCACCAGATCAAGCCCGCCCAGCTTTAACAATTCGTTAGCCGTCAGAATCTTGCCGCTGCAAGCCACATCAATGGCGCCCTCCATGCCAATTAATCGAGGCAACCTTTGCGAGCCGCCAGCCCCGGGAACCAGCCCTACGTTCACCTCTGGCAACCCGAATTTCGTGCCCACCTTGGCAATACGCCACGCACAAGCCATGGCAATTTCGAAACCACCGCCCAGAACTGTTCCGTGCATAAGGGCAATAATCGGAACGGGACTGTCCTCGATTGCCTGAACCACATCCGGTAGGTGCGGCAAGGCAGGGGGCGCGTCAAATTCTGACATGTCACCACCTGCAACAAACGTTCGCCCCGCACATTGCAAAAAAGCAACCTTGGCATTTCCAAGTTGTCCGAGCGCATTTTTCAACCCTTGCCGCACCCCTGTCGCGGTCGCGTTAACGGGTGGGTAATCAATTGTGATCCATGCAATGCGGCCTTCAATATTAACAGTTACCGGCGCAGATTGTGTCATATCGGGTCGCTTTCATGGGGTGGAATCTCGGGTTAACAATTTATTGACCAACCGTTCGGTTTATGCAAGGATTTGTTAAGAAAACTTAACGTGAGGGCGCAATGAGCGGTACGATACTAAGCCAAACCCACCAAAACTGGGTCGAAATTACCCTTAATCGCCCCGAAAAGCTGAACAGCTTTACGCGAGAGATGCATCTGGAACTGCGGGCGGCAATTGAACAGGCGCGGGATGCAGGCGCGCGGGCGATTTTGTTAACCGGAGCCGGTCGCGGGTTTTGTGCGGGGCAGGATTTGGGGGGGCGTGATCCGTCCAAGATGACCTCGGCACCGGATTTAAGCCAGACGCTTGAGAAGTTTTACAATCCGTTAATCAAATTGATCCGCTCGCTGGAATTTCCGGTGATCTGTGCCGTTAACGGTGTGGCGGCGGGGGCGGGGGCGAATATCGCGCTGGCCTGCGATATAGTTTTGGCGGCGAAAAGCGCGCGGTTTATCCAGTCGTTTGCGAAAGTTGGCTTGATGCCAGACGCAGGTGGAAGCTGGTTGCTGCCCAATCTGGTCGGTGAAGCGCGCGCCAAAGGCTTGGCCCTGACCGCGACGCCGCTTAGTGCCACCAAGGCCGAAGAGTGGGGGCTGATCTGGAAAGCCATCCCCGATGAAACCCTTATGGAGGAGGCGCGCGCGTTAACGGAATCCTTGGCCAACGGCCCAACAATCGGGCTGGGGCTGACCAAAATGGCCATACAGGCGGCGGGTGCGAACACGATGGACGAGCAGTTGGATTTGGAAGCTGAATTCCAGAAAATTTGCGGCGCAACGCCGGATTACGCCGAAGGGGTCACGGCCTTTTTGCAAAAACGCCCACCTGTGTTTAGCGGAGAAAAACCATGACCCCGAAAGAGCGAGCCGAGAAATCTGCGGCGGTGATGTGGGGAAACGACAACGCCTCGGTTTGGCTGGGGATGGAGCTGGTTGACGTGGACGAGGGCCGCGCCACGCTTAGTTTGCTGGTCCAAAAACACCACACGAACGGGCACGGGATTTGCCACGGTGGGATCACTTTTGCCCTTGCCGACAGCGCGTTCGCGTTTGCCTGTAACAGCCGCAATCAGGCCGTCGTTGCGCAGCACAATGTCATCAGCTACATCGCGCCGGCGAAGGTTAACGAGGTGTTAACTGCAACCGCAACCGAGGTAAGCCTGAACGGGCGCAACGGTATTTACGACGTGAAGGTAACGAACCCCGAAGGCAAGACCATTGCGGAATTCCGTGGGTTTTCGCGCATGATTAAAGGCCAGCATTTTGAAGAATAAGCCATCTAGGAACGAAGTATGAAAGATATAACGCCAGATAAGGCTGACCTTGACCCGATCGAAATCGCCTCGCGTGATGAAATTCAGGCGTTGCAACTTGCGCGCATGAAGTGGTCTTTGAACCACGCATACGACAACGTGCCCATGTACAAAAAGCGCTTTGACGAAAAGGGCGTGCATCCTGATGATTTGAAAACTTTGGCGGATTTGGCGAAGTTTCCGTTCACCTACAAAGACGATTTGCGCGATAACTATCCGTTTGGCCTGCTGGCTGTTCCGCGAGAGCAAATTGTCCGAATTCATGCCTCGTCTGGCACAACCGGAAAGGCGACGGTTGTTGGCTATACCAAGCATGACATTGATGTTTTTTCGGACATGGTCGCGCGAAGCCTGCGGGCCTCTGGCGTTCGAGCCGGCGAGATGGTGCATAACGCTTACGGGTACGGCTTGTTCACCGGTGGCTTGGGCGCGCATTACGGGATTGAGCGTCTGGGGGCGACGGTCGTGCCGGTGTCCGGTGGGCAAACAGCGCGGCAGGTAACACTTATTAACGATTTCAAACCGCACGCGATCATGGTGACGCCGTCCTATATGCTCAATATTCTGGAGCAGTTTCACCATGTGGGGCTGGACCCGCGCGATTGCTCGTTGCAAGTCGGTATTTTCGGGGCTGAACCATGGACCAACGCGATGCGCCTTGAGGTCGAAAGCGCGTTTGATATGCATGCGGTCGATATTTACGGCCTTAGCGAAATCATGGGGCCGGGGGTGGCGAATGAATGTGTCGAAACCAAAGACGGGCTGCATATATGGGAGGATCATTTTTACCCCGAAATCATCGATCCCGAAACCGGAGAGCTGGTTGAAGACGGCGAAATGGGCGAGCTGGTGTTTACCACGTTAACCAAAGAAGGCCTGCCGATGATCCGCTACAGAACGCGCGATTTGACCCGTCTGTTGCCCGGAACGGCACGCTCAATGCGGCGGATGGAGAAGATCACCGGGCGCTCGGACGACATGATGATCCTTCGCGGCGTTAATGTTTTCCCCACCCAGATCGAGGAACAAGTGTTGGCGACGGGTGGTTTATCCCCCCATTTCCAGATCGAGCTTTACCGCGCCGGACACATGGATGCCATGCGTATTAACGTAGAGGCGACGCCGGATGCAGCGGACGGGTTAAGCAAGGCGGCAGCGGCGCGGATGTTGTCGAAACGTATTAAGGATAACGCGGGGGTTTCAACTGAAATCATCGTTGCCGATCCGGGCAGCATACCGCGCTCGCAAGGGAAAGCGGTGCGCGTGATTGACAACCGACCAAAGGAATAACCGTGGCACGAACAATAGCAAAAGACTACGATCAGAAGCGCGACCAGATACTGAAAACCGCGGCGAAGGTCTTCGCGGAGGCGGGTTTTGATCGCGCCTCGATGAGCCAGCTTGCCAAGGCGTGTAATATCTCCAAGGCGAATATCTACCATTATTATGATGGTAAGGATGCGTTATTGTTTGGCGTCCTAGACACGTATTTGCGCGAATTGCGGGATCGTTTGCAAAAAGTTAACGGGGATGGCTTGCACCCTGACGCGCACTTGTCTGCATTGGTTAAAGAAGTGTTACTGGCCTATCACGGGGCGGATGACGAGCACCGCGTGCAGGCGGCAGGCATCCCCGTGCTTCCGCCAGAACAGCAGAAAATCTTGCGGGGATATCAGCGCGATATGGTGGCGCAGATGTCGGATGTTGTTAAGGCAATTGCGCCGGATAAATATGCCCAAAACGCGCAGAACTTGCTGGAAACCACGATGTCGATCTATGGGATGCTGAACTGGTATTACATGTGGAACCGCGACCCGAGCGAGGACGCTCGGATCACGTATGCCAAGACCGTCACGGATTTAGTCCTGAACGGCATTAAGGTTTAGGTAACCTATTGATCGTAATCCACGACGATTTTATCGGACATCGGATAGCATTGGCAGGTCAGGATGTACCCCTGCTCGACCTCGTAATCCTCGAGAGCGTGGTTGGCGACCATCTCGACTTCGCCCTCCAGCAGTTTTGCACGGCAACTGGCACAAACACCTGCCCTGCACGCAAACGGGGCGTCGATGTTGTTCTCGATGGCCGCCTCCAACAGGGTTACCCCGTCTTTTGGCATCGTGAAACTTCTGGTGGAGCCGTCCATGATGATGGTGGCTTTCGTCGTTCCTGTATGGCTGGCCGCATCAACAGACTTGGCCTTGCGCTTGGCGCGACCGGGTTGGCCGCTGGCGAACAGCTCCAACTTGATTTGGTTGTCGTCAAGGCCGTGATCTTTCAGCGATTTAGAAATCGTTAACATCATGGGTTCAGGGCCGCAGATATAGGCCATATCGACCGATTTAATATCAATCCAGTGCTTGAACAGCAGCGCGCATTTTTCAACGTCAACGCGACCGGTGAACAGGTCGATGTCCTGACTGTCGGTTTCCAGAATATGGATGATGGTCAGGCGGCCAAGGTAGAGGTTTTTCAAATCCTCCAGCTCCTCGCGGAACATGATGCTGCTGACACCGCGGTTGGCGTAAACCAGCGTGAATTCGGAGTTTGGTTCGCGGGTTAACACGGTCTTAAGGATCGACAGGATAGGGGTGATCCCCGACCCTCCGGCGAAAGCCAGATAGGATTTGCCGTCGTTTTCGCTCGTGGCCGTGTGAAAACTGCCCATGGGCTGCATGGCTTCCATCTGGTCGCCGACCTTAATGTTTTCGTTAACCCATGTGGAAAACGTACCGCCGTCAACGCGTTTGATCCCGACTTGGAGGATGCCTTCATCCTTGCCCGCACAGATCGAATAGGAGCGCCGCAGTTCCTCGCCATCAAAATCACGCCGGAAGGTCAGGTATTGGCCTTGAACAAAATCGAAATCGCCGCCCATTGGTGCGAGGGTCAAAACCACAGCATCGCGGATGGTTTTGTGAACGTCGGTTACGGTTAGCGTGTGGAAACGGGCCATGCCATTCCTCCTAGATGCATTTGAAATAATCGAAAGGTTCCAGACAATCGTCGCAGCGCCATTGGGCTTTGCACGGGGTGGACCCGAATTGGCTGATGCGCGAGAGGTTATCGCTACCGCATTGTGGGCATTTGGCTGGCCCGCCTGCGGGTTGCGGAGGGGCGATGCCGTATTCCTCTAACGCTTTGCGGCCCTTTTTGGATAACCAGTCGGTGGTCCAAGGCGGGGAAAGCTGGCGTTTCAGCTCCAGCTTTTTGATGCCTTTGCCGCGCAACGCGGTCTCTATGTCCAGATTGATGATGCTGGTCGCAGGGCACCCCGAATAGGTGGGGGTGACGTTAACGATTAGTTTATCATCTTCCCAGACAACGCCGCGAATGATGCCCAGATCGACCAGCGAGATCACAGGTATCTCGGGATCGGGAACCGCGTCGAGCCATTCCCAAACCGTGTCGATGGAGGGCAGGGCGCTCACCATGTTGCCCCGGGATAAGCGCGCTGCAAGAACTGCATGTCGGCAAGGATAAACCCGAGGTGTTCGGTATGGACGCCAGACTTGCCACCTTTGTGGGTATAGCTGCTGTCAGGGATCGTCAGGGTCGCATCGCGCAGAATGTGTCCGACCAGTTCTTCCCATTCGGTTTTCAGTGACGCGGCTTTCGGGGCAATGTTTGCGGCGGCCAGAACCTCGTCAACCTCGTCGCTGATGAACATCTCGCCGGTGTAATCCCAGAGGTCGTCCAAAGCGGCCTGCATCCGGTTGTGGCTTTCATCCGTTCCGTCACCAAGACCAACGACGGTATCGGCGGAGCGTTCCAGATGGTAGGCAACTTCCTTCGATGCTTTTGCGGCAATCTCGGCCACGCGCGGATCGGTGGAGGTCAGCAACTTGCCCAGCATCAGGCTTTGCCAAGCGTCAAACAGGAATTGGCGCATCATGGTTTTACCAAAATCGCCGTTGGGACGCTCGACCAGCAACAGGTTGCGATAATCCCATGCGTCGCGCAGATATGCCAGATTGTCGGCGGTGCGGCCCTTGCCTTCAACCTCGCCAGCCAATTCCAGCCAGAATGTTGTCTGGCCGATCAGATCCAGCGCCGTATTGGCCAGCGCGATGTCTTCCTCCAGCACCGGCGCGTGGCCGATCCATTCGGAAACGCGGTGGCTTAGGATACCGGTGTTATCGCCAAGGCGCAGCAAAAACTGGAACAGGGCTTCGTTGCGCGTCATCACATCGCCCCCACATCATCGGGAATGTCGAAGAACGCGGGGTGACGGTAGACTTTGGAATTTGACGGCTCGTAAAACGGGCCTTTGTCGCTGGGCGAGGAGGCCGCGATATGCACCGCCTCGACCACCCAGATGCTGACGCCTTCGTTGCGCCGCGTGTAAACATCACGGGCGTTTTTGATCGCCATTTCCGCGTCAGGCGCGTGCAGGCTGCCGATGTGGCGGTGCGACATGCCGTGTTGACCGCGGATAAATACTTCCCATAGGGGCCATTCTTTAGACATTGTGTTTCTCCTTATTCCGCCGCAACGCGAGCAGATTTTTTCTTTGCGTGGGCCAGCAATCCATCGCGAACCCATTCCCCGTCGTCCCAGGCTTTTACCCGGGCGGCGAGGCGTTCTTTGTTGCAAGGGCCATTGCCTTTGATAACCTCGAAGAATTCGTTCCAGTCGGGTTGGGCGTAATCGTACCCGTCTTTTTCCGCGTTCCACGTTATGGTCTGGTCGGGGCATTCAAGACCGAGGTATTCGATTTGCGGGACGGTTTGATCGACGAATTTCTGGCGCAGCTCGTCATTCGTGTTGATCTTGATTTTCCACGCCATCGATTGTTCCGAGTGCACGGATTCCGCGTCAGGCGGGCCGAACATCATCAGCGAGGGATACCAGAACCGGTTCAGGGAATCCTGCGCCATGGCCTTTTGTGCGTCATTGCCTTGCGCCATCTTCAGCATGATGGAATAGCCCTGACGCTGGTGGAAACTTTCCTCTTTGCAAATCCGCACCATCGCCCGTGAATACGGCCCGTAAGACGTGCGTTGCAGGGGCACCTGATTCATGATCGCTGCCCCATCGACCAGCCAGCCTATGGCGCCCATATCTGCCCAGTTCAGCGTCGGGTAATTGAAGATGGAGGAATATTTCATCCGCCCTGCATGCAATTCCTCGATCAGCTCGTCGCGGCTAACGCCTAGTGTTTCGGCGGCGCAGTAAAGGTACAATCCGTGGCCTGCCTCGTCTTGCACTTTGGCGATCAGAATGGCTTTGCGTTCCAGTGTCGGGGCGCGCGTTATCCAGTTTCCTTCGGGTAGCTGGCCGACGATTTCGGAGTGCGCGTGCTGCCCGATCTGGCGGATAAGCGTTGCGCGGTAATCGTCGGGCATCCAGTCTTTAGGCTCGATCTTTTGGCCTGCGTCGATGCGGTCCTGAAAGGCGCGCTCGCTATCGCTCATCTCGTCACGGGTTTTTACGCTGTTGCTGGCGGTCTTAATCATTTGTGCATACATCCGTGTTCTCCTTTAAACGCGCTCGAGGATCATGGCGACACCTTGCCCGACCCCGACGCACATTGTGCAAAGCGCATAACGCCCGCCTGTTCGTTGCAATTGATATGCTGCCGTCAGGGCCAATCGTGCGCCCGACATGCCCAGCGGATGCCCCAGCGCAATCGCCCCGCCGTTGGGGTTCACATGTGCCGCGTCATCGGGGATTCCAAGTTCGCGTAATGTAGCCAAGCCTTGGCTGGCGAACGCCTCGTTCAGTTCAATCACGTCCATCTGCTCGATCGTCAGGCCAGCCTTCGCCAGCACTTTACGGGTTGCAGGAACCGGACCAATCCCCATGACGCGCGGCGCAACCCCGACTGCTGCCATGCCCACCACACGCACTATAGGGGTTAACCCGTTCTTAACCGCCGTCGCCTCGTTAGCCAGCAGCAAGGCCGCAGAACCATCGTTAACGCCGGATGCATTCCCTGCCGTAACCGTAAGATCCGCGCCGTTAATACCGCGAAGCTTGGCTAGTTTATCAGCGGTTATCCCCGCACGCGGGTGTTCGTCCGTATCAAATATTATCGGATCAGCGCGGCGTTGCGGTACACTAACCGGAACGATCTCGTGCGCAAAAATACCGGCCGCATGTGCGGCGCTCCACCGAGCCTGACTGCGGGCGGCGAAGGCGTCTTGGTCCTGACGACTAATACCGTAATCCGCCGCCACATTATCCGCGGTTTGGGGCATGGAGTCGACGCCGTAGGCCGCCTCCATCTTCGGATTAACGAACCGCCAGCCGATGGTTGTGTCATAGACCGTGTTAGCGCGACTGAACGCGGCATCGGCCTTGGGCATCACGAACGGTGCGCGGCTCATGCTTTCGACACCGCCAGCGATTACCATATCGTAATCCCCTGCGCGAATGCCCCGCGCCGCCATGCCGATTGCGTCCATACCAGACGCACACAGGCGGTTAATCGTGGTTCCGGGAACGCCCGATGGCAGCCCTGCCAGCAGTGCCGCCATCCGCGCGACATTGCGGTTATCCTCCCCCGCCTGATTGGCGCAGCCGTAGATAACATCGTCCACAGCGGACCAGTCCACATCGGGGTTGCGCGACCTCAAAGCGGCGATAGGAATAGCGGCCAGATCATCGGTGCGAACGGTGGACAACGCACCGCCGTAGCGGCCTATCGGCGTTCTGACTGCGTCGCAAATAAATGCATCCATGTGGGTAATCTCCTCGCCCGAGATAAGCTGACCGTTCGGTCGGTGATATGCAATATTTCGATTCGGCGCAATGCATATGTTACAAAAATTATGAATATTTACGAAAGCGTGTAACTCAACGAAAAATTGCATAGCACGGATTGAGGATGAATTAAAATTAGAGCATCAACTGTAATGAGGCCGATGCCGTTGAAATATAGCCATACATTCGTTTTCCGACAGTAATATGTCGCTTAAGGCTATTTATTTGGTTCTATAAAGTTATGCTAGCTACATGAAAAAAATTCAACAGTTAGCGAATTGTGGCCTGCATACTGCAATTACTATTCACGATTTGAATGCGAGCAAAACGATGGATTTCTGAGGGACGCTAACGAGTAACAATACTTACCGAAAACCAACACGGAGAAATATCAATGAAAAAGCTACTTGCAATTGCAACGATCGCATTCGGCCTGTCGGCTGGCGGCGTCATGGCACAGGAGGAGTGCGGCGACATTACGATGGCCGAATTCAACTGGGCATCTGGCGAGCTGATGGCAAACGTCGATAAATTTATTCTTGAAGAAGGCTATGGCTGTAATGTCGAGCTGATTATTGGTGGCACCGCCCCGATTTTCGCCTCCATGAACGAAAAAGGCAAACCTGATATTGCCGGTGAGCAATGGGTGAATGGTGTCCGCGTTCTCGTTGACGCAGCCCTCGCAGAAGGTCGTCTTGTGGCGGTTAACCGCGGTCCGATCACCGGTTTGGGTGAAGGATGGTGGATTCCACCTTACACGGCGGCGGCCAACCCTGAACTGATAACTGTGCTGGACTGGATTGAACGTCCTGATCTATTCCCGTCGGCTGAAGATCCATCCAAAGGCGCCTTTGTTGGTTGTCCGGCTGGCTGGGGCTGTCAGAACGTGAACGCCAGTCTGTTTGATGCGTTTGACATGGCTGAAAAAGGTTGGGTTCTAATTGATCCGGGTTCGGCTGCGGGTCTTGATGGTTCGATCGCCAAAGCGAATGAGCGCGGCGAAAACTGGTTGGGTTATTACTGGTCGCCAACTTCCATGATCGGCAAATACGACATGCAGAAACTTCCATGGGGCGTTGAGTTCGTTGGAGCAGAGCATTGGAACACATGTATTGCGCAGGAAGACTGTATTGATCCACAGCAATCCGCATGGATAAAATCCGAGGTGTTCACTATCGTCACCGACGAATTCGCAGCTAGCGGTGGTCCGATTATGGACTTCCTGGAAGCCCGCGTTTTCCCGGGTTCTGTGATGGGCGCGATGCTGGTTTATATGGCTGAAGAACAAGCTGCTGGCGAAGACGCCGCGATCGAGTTCCTTATTAGGTATGAGGACGTTTGGACAGCTTGGGTATCCGAAGAGGTGGCCGCTAAAGTTAAAGCAGCTCTTTAATTTTGATACTGCTATAATAAGAAAGCCGGCCAGCATTCGTTGGCGGGCTTTTTCTAACTGTAATCAGGGAAGAGAAACATGAGCATTTTTACCGAGTTTCCAGAGATGAGCCGGACAGACTTGCGGGACCTCAAAAAGGGTGTCGATGAAGCATTCCGCTCGTTCACACGCGCAAACGGCGAAGCTATCGAGAACTTCTTCTTCCCGCTTTTGAAATTTCTGGTCTGGTTTGAAAAACTTCTAATTTCAACACCGTGGCCAATAATGATCCTTGTTCTATGCGCGCTGGTCTGGGCTGGCAGCCGAAGCTGGGGCTTGGTGGTTGGCACCGTGCTGGTGTTGTTACTGATCGGGTATCTGGGTATGTGGGAGGATACGATGTTCACAATCGCGCTGATCTCGGTCGCGACGATGATCTGCATTGTGATAGGCATCCCGCTGGGCATTGTGATGTCAAAATCTGATCGAACGCAGGCGGTTATCACGCCAGTCCTCGATATTATGCAAACCATCCCCAGTTTCGTCTACCTTATCCCCATCCTGATGCTGCTGGGCATCGGCAAGGTGCCCGGCCTGATTGCGGTGTGCATCTACGCCGTTCCGCCTGTTGTGCGCCTGACCAATCTTGGTATCCGGCTGGTGGACCGCGATGTGCTGGAGGCGGCGGACGCGTTTGGGGCCTCGCCCCGGCAAAAACTGTGGACGGTACAAATTCCGTTGGCGCTGCCCAACATTTTCGCCGGTGTGAACCAGACTATTATGATGGCACTGGCCATGGTGGTGGTTGCCGCGCTGATCGGTGTGCACGGGCTTGGGCAACAGGTGCTCAAAGCGGTGAACAACCAATACCTCGCCCTTGGTATGATGAACGGTCTGGCGATTGTGGCGATTGCGATTGTTTTCGACCGCGTCTCGCAAAAATATGGTCAACGCTTGCAGAAACACACGGAGGTGATCCATGGATGATCACAGCATTGAAATCCGCAATCTTTACAAGATATTCGGGGCGCATGGTAAGAAGTATATCGAGGCCGTGGAAAACGGCATGTCCAAGGACGAGCTGAACGCCAAACATGGACATGTTCTGGCTCTTAAAGACATCAACATCCACATACCACAGGCCAAAATTCAGGTAATTATGGGGTTGTCCGGTTCGGGGAAATCCACCTTGATCCGCCATATCAACCGCCTGATCGTACCGACTGTTGGCGAAGTGATTTATCAGGGCGAGGATGTGTGTAAAATGTCCGAATCCGACCTGCGCGAATTTCGTCGCCACAAAACCGCGATGGTGTTCCAGAAGTTCTCTTTGCTGCCGCACCGGACGGTGATTAAAAACACGCTTTTCGGGCTAGAATTGCAGGGTATTGCCAAGAAGGAATGCGAAGAACGCGCGCGTCACTGGTTGGTACGTGTGGGGCTTGAAGGCTATGCGGACCGCTACCCGAACGAGCTTTCCGGCGGTATGCAGCAGCGCGTTGGCCTTGCCCGTGCGTTGACAAATGATGCAGATATTTTGCTGATGGACGAGGCGTTTTCGGCACTTGATCCGCTGATCCGCAACGATATGCAAGCCATTTTGCTTGAATTGCAAGCGGAGCTGCACAAGACCGTCGTTTTCATCACCCACGACCTCGACGAGGCTTTACGCCTTGGCGACCGCATCGCGATTTTGCGCGATGGTGCGGTTATCCAGCAGGGCACGGGGCAGGAGATTGTTCTGAAACCAGCGGACGCCTACATCACCGATTTCGTAAAAGAGGTGAATCGCGGGCGCGTGATTTTGGTCGATACCATCATGAAAACAGGCGCGAACGGCTCTGCTTCTGTCAGCATTCCAAGTGGTAGCCGGCTAGAAAACGCAGCCAAGTTGCTAACCGATTCAGGCGAAGCAACGGCGAATGTCGTCGATGATAAGGGGGTATCAATCGGTACGATCTCGATGAAGGCCACAATCGACGCTATGGTGACCCCCGCGTCGCACTGAAGGCGCTATAACCCCTTGCGGCCAGACGGTATTTGCCTGACAAATAGGCGTCTGCGCCATAAGGAGTGCCTGAATGCCTCGCGATAAACGATACGATATTCTGTTCGAGCCGGTTAAAATCGGGCCGGTCACCACCAAGAACAGATTTTATCAGGTGCCGCATTGCAACGGCATGGGCCACCGTTTTCCCAAAGCTATGGCCGCCATGCGTGGTATGAAAGCGGCTGGTGGTTGGGGTGTCGTGTGCACGGAAGAATCCGAAATCCACCCCTCCAGCGATTTATCCCCCGCAGTCGAGATGCGCTTGTGGGATGACAGCGATATTCCCACCCACCGTCTTATGACCGACGCTGTGCATGAAAACGGTGGGCTGGCGGGTATCCAGTTGGTGCATAACGGGGCGAATGTGCCGAATAATTTCTCTCGAATGCCACCGCTTGCGCCCAGTGATATGGCCACCACGTACCGCCACCCGTTGCAAGCGCGCGGCATGGATAAACAAGATATCCGCGACCTTCGCCGCTGGCATCGGGATGCGGCCTTGCGGGCGAAAAACGCCGGATATGACATCGTTTATGTTTATGCGGGACACAATATGACCCTGCTGATGCATTATCTTTTGTCGCGCTACAACAAACGCACGGATGAATATGGCGGCAGTCTGGAGAACCGCGTGCGGTTGGTGCGCGAAATCCTTGAGGACACCAAAGAGGCGGTCGGGGACACCTGCGCCATCGCCTTCCGCTTCGGCGTGGACGAGCTGATGGGGGCGGGCGGCATGCGCTGGGATGTGGAGGGCAAAGAGATCGTCGAGATGCTCGCAGACCTGCCGGATTTGTGGGATGTGAACATCTCGGGATGGGCGAATGACTCGCTGCCTTCAAGGTTCGGGGTGGAAGGTTCACAAGAGGAATACATCAAATTCGTTAAGCAGGTGACAAACAAACCTGTGGTCGGGGTAGGGCGGTTCACCTCGCCCGACACGATGGTTTCGCAAGTAAAACGCGGGGTTCTGGATTTGATCGGCGCGGCGCGGCCATCCATCGCAGACCCGTTCCTGCCCAACAAGATTGCCGAGGGGCGGGTGGATGAAATCCGTGAATGTATCGGCTGCAACATCTGTGTAAGCGGGGATTTAACCTCTACCCCCATCCGCTGCACGCAGAACCCGACGATTGCCGAGGAGTATCGCAAAGGTTGGCATCCAGAGATCATTCCGGCAAAGAAAACCGACGCATCCGTGTTGGTTCTGGGGGGTGGCCCTGCGGGATTGGAGGCAACACTTGCCCTGTCCAAGCGCGGCTATGATGTCACCTTGGCCGAAGCTTTGGGCGAACTTGGCGGGCGGGTATTGTTGGAATCCCGTATGCCGGGCCTTGGCGAATGGAAGCGCGTGGCGGACCACCGGACTTATATGATTAGTCAAAAGCCTAACGTCGAGACATATCTTAACAGTCGCTTAACGGCCGATCAGGTGCTGGAATTCGGCTTTGATCACGTGCTTCTGGCGACAGGTGCTGCGTGGCGCAGCGACGGGATAGGACGCTCGATCATTCACCCGTTACAGGCCACGCGCGACACCAAATTGATCAGTGCGGACCACATTTTGAAGGGTGGAACGGTGGACGGGAAAGTTGTCATTTTTGACGACGAGCATTATTACATGGGCAGCATTATTGCCGAGCGTCTACGCGATCAAGGCCACGCGGTAACGCTGGTTACGCCCTCGACGATGGTTGCGGAATGGGCGGAAAATACGATGGAACAGCACCGCATTCAACAACGCCTGCTGGAGAAGGGGGTTGAGGTGATTTGCACGCACTCCCTAACCGGCATTGGCGACGGGGAAATCACGCTGACCTGTGAATATACCGGCAAGGCCCAGCGTATCGCGGCGGACACGGTTATTCCCGTCACCACGCGCAAGCCCCACTGTGAGGTGTACGATGCCTTGATGGCGAAGGCGGGTGTCTGGGCTGAATTTGGCATTAAATCGGTGACCCGTATCGCAGATTGCAATGCCCCCGGTACTATCGCCATGGCGGTTTATGCAGGCCATCAATATGCGCGGGAACTGGAGTGCGAGGTTGCGGATATCCCCTTCAAACGCGAGAATTATCTGCCCTAAACCACTTGTCCGGCGGCCCAACCGCTGGCCCATGCCCACTGAAAATTATACCCGCCGAGCCAGCCTGTAACGTCAACCGCCTCGCCAATGAAATAGAGGCCGGACTGGTTTTTTGCTTCCATGGTTTTGGATGAAAGCCCGTTTGTGTCAATGCCGCCAAGGGTAACTTCGGCTTTTGCAAAACCTTCGGTGCCATTGGGGGTGAATGTCCAATTGGCTAGTTTATTTTCGACTTCGGTTAGAATTTTGTCTGGTTGATTGGCCAATTCACCAATTAGGTTAACCCGCTCCGCAAGGGCTTGTGTTAAACGATCCGGTAGATATTGCCCTAAAACGGCACGAAAATGCGAGCGGGGGCGGGTGCGCTTAGCCTCTAGCAACCAACCGGAGGACAGGTCGGGCAGAAAATCGATCCCGATGCTCTGGCCATGTTTCCAGTAGGACGATATCTGCAAAATTGCGGGGCCGGACAGGCCTTTATGCGTGAACAGCGCCGCCTCGCGAAACTCGACCTTACCGCAACGCACGATCACATCCGTGGACACGCCAGACAAAGCCCGAAATAGTTGTTCGTCGCTACTTAAGGTGAAGGGCACGAGTGCGGGGACGGGTTCCACAATCTTAAGCCCGAACTGCCGCGCAACCTCGTATGCGAAAGACGTGGCACCCATTTTCGGGATAGACGGGCCGCCTGTAGCGATTACCAGCGAGGCCGTCCGTATGGTTTTCCCGTCATGCTTAACCAGATATTCACCATTCACATGCCGGATAGCATCAACCTTGTGACCAAGCGCGATCTCGACTTTCCCCGCCGCGCATTCTTCCAGCAGCATCGCCAATATCTGCTTGGCAGAGCCGTCACAAAACAACTGCCCAAGGGTTTTTTCGTGCCACGCGATGCCGTGGCGCTCGACCATTTCAAGAAAATCCGAGGGTGTGTAACGGCTAAGCGCGGACTTGGCGAAATGTTTGTTGCTGGACAAATAACACGTAGATCGCGTGTCGGTATTGGTGAAATTACACCGCCCGCCACCCGA
>CAKZNY010000139.1 GCA_937132145.1 uncultured Paracoccaceae bacterium
ATCCTGCGCAAGCTGGGTGCTCACGGTCCCATATAAGGGATACCCAACCGACGATGGTTATTCGGGGCAAGTGTGGGATTTTGAGTATTTATGCAAAGGAGAAGCCATTTTAAGGCCACTTGCATTCCGGTGGCAGGGACATCAGCACCGCTTCGGGGTTGTGACCTGTTTGCAGGCCGAACTGGGTGCCGCGATCGTAGACTAGGTTGAACTCGGCGTAGCGGCCTCGTTTGATTAGCTGGATTTCGCGGTCGGCGTCTGTCCATGGCTCATTAACGCGCTTTTCGGTTATTGGCAGGAAGGCTTTCAGGAAGGCGCGGCCTACGTCTTGGGTGAAGGCGAAGTCGGCTTCCCAGTCGCCGGTGTTGTGGTCGTCATAGAAGATGCCGCCAACGCCGCGAGGCTCGTTCCAGTGTTTGATCATGAAATACTCGTCGGCCCATTTCTTGTAACGCGGGTAATAGGTTGGGTCGTGGGCGTCGCAGGCGTCCTTCATTCGGGTATGGAAGAATTTGGTATCCTCTGGAACCTCGACCATCGGGTTGAGGTCTGCGCCGCCACCGAACCACCAGCCGTGCGGGGTCCAGAACATGCGGGTGTTCATGTGGACGGCTGGCGTTTTAGGGGAGCGCATGTGGGCGACCAGCGAAATGCCTGCGGCCCAGAAACGGGGGTCATCTGTGATGCCTTCCAAGCCGGTACGGGATTTCATGGAGCGTTGCGCCGCCTCGCCCAACGTGCCGTAAACGGTGGAGATATTAACGCCGACTTTCTCGAATACGCGACCGCCACGCATGACGGACATCTCGCCGCCGCCTGCGTCTGTGCCGTCACCGCTGTCGCGTTCGGTGGGTTTGCGTTCAAATCGGCCAGCGGGTAAATCGGCGTGTGGACCCGTTGTTTGGACGTCTTCCAAGCCCTCGAATGCCGTGCAAATTTGGTTGCGCAGATCCTTGAACCAAGCGGAGGCGCGGGCTTTTTCGTCGATTAGGTCATTGGTCACAGCAGAAATCCCTTCCGAAATTGCACATAAATGCGTCGATACAATAATCTCATAACTTGCGATTGACTGTAAAACAATCACTGAATATGTTTGCCGGACCAAACATGGTGGAGGAACTGCAATGAACAAAATCCGGACGTATATCTTAGCCTCCTAGGCCCCGGATTTGGGCTTATTACGGCCTGCCTGCATTTCAACATTACCTATCGCGCCCGAGGAAGGCACTCCATGTTCAAAAAATTTGAAGATCTCGTTGATCCATTTATGCCGTTTTCCAGCGAGACACCACCGGCGGGGTTGTGGCCCTTTCTGAAAACCCATCTGGCGCCGTTCAAGAAATGGTTGCCGGCGATGGCGTTTCTGGGTGTGCTGACAGCGGTGATGGAAAGCGGCCTGATATTTTATTCCGGTCGCGTGATTGATCTGATGAGCGCGGCGGGCGCGGATACCATGTGGGAGAAACATGGATTCGAGCTGATTCTCGCGGCGGCATTTGTGCTGCTGTTGCGGCCCCTGATTATCACGCTGAACCACCTGTTTCTTGAGCAAACGCTGGTGTCGAACCTGAATGTTCAGGCGCGGTGGCGCTCGCATAAGCAACTGTTGGGGCAATCGACCGAGTTCTTCCAGAACGATTTCGCCGGACGGCTGGCGAACCGCGTTATGCAGATGGGTCCGGCGGTTGAGGACAGCGCCTATATGGCATTGGAAGGCATCTGGTATGCCACCATTTATGTGCTTGGCGCGATCATTGTGCTGATGCAAATCGACATGCGTTTGGCCGCTCCGATGATCATCTGGCTGGTGGCTTACATCCTGTTTGTGAAAAGTATCGCGACGCGGGTGGCGACGGTTTCCGAACGCATGACCGAGACAAAATCGCTGGTCACTGGCCGGATTGTGGATGCGTATACCAACATCGAAAGCGTTAAGCTGTTCGCACATGGAAAGCGCGAGGAGGCCTACGTTTTGTCGGCCATGAAGCGGCACCGGATACGGTTCCAGCGGTTCTTGCGTCTTATGACAAAGCTGACGTTTAGTCTGGCCTGTATGAACGGATTGCTGATGGTTGGTGTCATTGGCCCCGCGATCTGGTTGTGGAGCGAGGGGCTGGTTTCGATTGGCGAGGTCGCGGCGGCCTCGGCGTTGACCATACGTTTGAACGGTATGACCGGCTGGATTATGTGGGTGACAATCCGTCTGTTTGAAAATGCGGGCGTGATCCGCGAAGGTCTGCAATCGCTGGCCGTACCGCACGCGGTGACGGACAAGCCGAATGCGCCGGAATTGCACCTGACCAAAGGCAAGATCGAGGTTGTTAACCTTTCGCATCATTACGGCAAAGGCAAAGGCGGTCTGGATGGCATTAACCTGACGATCAATCCGGGCGAAAAGATCGGGCTTGTCGGGCGTTCGGGGGCGGGAAAATCCAGTCTTGTGAACCTGTTGATGCGGTTCCGCGATGCGGAGCAGGGCCAGATTTTGATCGACGGGCAGTCGGTTGCGGATGTCACACAAGACAGCCTGCGCAGGCAGATCGGAATGGTGACGCAGGACAGCAGCTTGCTACACCGCTCGGTTCGGGCCAACATTCTTTATGGCAAACCGGATGCGAGCGATGCGCAGATGATCGAGGCCGCCAAACGGGCCGAGGCGCATGATTTCATCCTTGATCTGCAAGACCCTATGGGGCGCACCGGATACGATGCTTTTGTCGGCGAGCGCGGCGTGAAACTGTCTGGCGGGCAACGTCAGCGGATCGCGATTGCGCGGGTAATCCTGAAGGGCGCGCCGATTTTGGTGCTGGACGAGGCAACCAGTGCGCTGGATAGCGAGGTCGAAGCAACAATTCAGAAGACGCTTTATGGCATGATGCAGGGTAAAACGGTGATTGCAATCGCGCACCGTCTGTCTACGATTGCACAAATGGACCGGATTATCGTGCTGGATGACGGGCGTGTGGCTGAACAGGGAACACACGCCGAGTTGCTGGCCCTCAACGGATTATATGCCGGTTTCTGGAACCGCCAGTCGGGTGGATTTATCGGAGCAGACGCTTGAAGTATTTCGAGAACCTTTTTGACCCGTTTGCACCGGCCAACGGTCCGCCGCCAGACACGTTATTTGCCTTTGGTAAATGGCTGTTTGCGGGGTCAGGACGTGCGGTTCGGTTGATGGGGATTACCTCGATATTAATCGGGTTTTCCGAGGTCATAGCGGCATGGTCCGTCGGCCTGATAATCGAGCGCATCGGCACCCATGGCCGTGCCGTATATTTCGACGGCTTTGTCTGGCAATTGGGCGCGATCGTGGTGTTAATGTTGGTCGTGCGTCCACTTTTGCTTATCACGCAAGGGGGCATAAATTCGTTAGCTTTCGGGCCGGGCCTGTCCGTATTGGGGTTATTTCGTATTCACAAATATACGCTGGGGCAAAGCCTCGACTTTTTTGAGGATGATTTTGCCGGGCGGATTAACCAAAAACAGATGCAGACGACTTCGGCGGTCGGGGAGCTGCTGATGGAAACGCTGAATGCGGTTGCTTTTGCGGGTGCCATGCTGATTGGCGGTGCCGGAATTCTACTTACTTCGGATGTGCGGCTTTCATTGGTGATGCTGGTGTGGTTTGGAGTGTATGTTCTGGCGCTACGCTGGGGGCTGCCAAAGATCAGGGCGCGCGGTAAAATCCGTGCCGAGGCGCGCTCCGCAATCTCGGGGCGGTTCGTGGACAGTATCGGCAATATCTCGACGGTAAAGCTGTTTGCACACACGGAACTGGAAGCCGAGGCTGCGCAGGCTACGCTGGTGCGATTCCGCGAGGCCGCGCTGGATTTCGGGCGTGTGGTTTTCAGGTTTCGAACCTTGGTCGCCTTTCTTGCGGGCGTGTTGCCCATCGCACTGGTCGGTTCGGCGCTGGCGCTTTGGTGGCAAGGACACACCGAAACCGGAGCGATTGTGACCGCCGGAATTCTGGCCTCGCGGCTTGGCGCAATGACCTCGTGGTTTTCGTTCATGCTGATGGGCCTGTTCGCCAATATCGGTATCGCCGAGGACGGTATCGCGACGCTGACCAAGCCCTATCGTTTGACGGATGCCGACGATGCCAAGCCGCCCGCGAATTTCAGCGGCGAAATCCGTTTTGACAACGTAAAATTCCATTATGGGCGCAAGGATGGCGGTGGGCTGAACGGGTTTAACTTGACGATTAAACCGGGGGGAAAAGGTGGCGTTGGTCGGGCGCTCGGGTGCCGGAAAATCTACGGTTCTGTCGCTGCTTCTGCGTATGCGGGATGTAGAGGGCGGGGCGATTTTGCTAGACGGCCAAGACCTGCGTACACTGACGCAAGACGGGCTTCGCCAGCAAATCGGGATGGTGACGCAGGACACGCAAATGTTTAACCGCTCGGTTCGGGACAACATTCTTTATGGCCGCCCCGATGCCTCGGATGCCGATTTGTTAGCGGCTTGCGAGCAGGCGCAAGCGAAGGAGTTCATCGACGGAATGGTTGACGGCAAGGGCCGCGAGGGTCTGGACGCATTTTTGGGTGAACGCGGTGTGAAACTGTCTGGCGGGCAACGGCAACGGATTGCCTTGGCGCGGGTGATTTTGAAGAACGCCCCGATTCTGGCGCTGGACGAGGCAACCTCGGCGCTGGATAGCGAGGTTGAGGCGGCGATTCAGGACACGCTGGATGGGCTAATGAAGGGTAAAACCGTGGTCGCCATCGCGCACCGTCTTTCGACAATCGCGCGGATGGACCGTATAATTGTGCTGGATCAGGGCCAGATTATCGAGCAAGGCACGCATGATGCCCTGTTGGTCAAAGACGGTCTGTATGCCAGCCTTTGGCATCGACAGTCGGGCGGATTCATCGGAGTCGAGGCGGCGGAATGAGCAGGCTCGATCAGGCGATTGTTGCCCAGAAGCTGGCGGAAAGCCGCGCGCGTGCGCAGGCTTTGATCAAAGCGGGTGTTGTATTGGTTAACGGGGTGGCCGCGAAGAAACCCTCACAAAAGGTTAACGATGATTCGACGATTGTTGTAACCACAAACCCCAACCCGTGGGTGTCGCGTGCGGCGTTAAAGCTGGACCATGCCTTAAAGGAATTCGGCTTGTCGCCGAATAAGTCTATTTGTTTGGATGTTGGCGCGTCGACAGGTGGTTTCACCGAGGTGCTTTTGGCCAATGGAGCGGCAAAGGTCTATGCCCTCGATGTGGGTCGTGGGCAGTTGCATAAACGTCTGCGGGATGACCCAAGGGTCGTGAATATCGAGGGTATGAATGCGCGGGAAATCCCTGACGGGTTGGTGCCAACCGTGGATTGGATCGTGACGGATGTATCCTTTATTTCATTGGAAAAAGCGCTGCCGGTCCCGCTGTCATTGGCCCGCAAAGGTGCGATATTGGTGGCATTAATTAAGCCGCAATTCGAGGTTGGTCGCGCGCATATAGGCAAAGGCGGGATTGTTCGAAACCAAGCCGCGCAATCAGGTGCGCGGGACCGGATCGAGGTGTTTCTGGCGAATGAGGGTTGGCAGGTCACGCATCGGTGCGAAAGTCCGATAAAAGGTGGTGACGGAAACGTGGAATATCTGGTGGCGGCCCGCCGTATTTAGCTCAATTTGTTGGCACTATGTTCCTGCTTGATAACAAACGGGTAATAGTCTGCTGCGCATTGTCCTTTTAGAGCAAAGGGAAATGGTGGATGAAATGGCAGCGAAAAATGAAAATGCACCGATAATTA
This sequence comes from uncultured Paracoccaceae bacterium, assembly GCA_937132145.1. Taxonomy (GTDB): domain Bacteria; phylum Pseudomonadota; class Alphaproteobacteria; order Rhodobacterales; family Rhodobacteraceae; genus NORP23. The sequence goes on from CAKZNY010000139.1 coordinate 5,748, forward strand.
TTATTAAGCGTAAAAAGGTAATTAAAGCTAGCGGGCATCATGGCGGTGCGTGGAAAATTGCCTACGCGGATTTCGTGACCGCGATGATGGCGTTTTTTCTGCTGATGTGGTTGCTAAGTGCGACGACCGAATCGCAGCGCACGGGGCTTGCGGACTACTTCAGCCCAACGATTCCGATATATAAAATTTCCGGTGGTGGCGTCGGCGCTTTTGGTGGCGAAAATGCGTTTGCGCAAGAAATTATTGCGCAAACCGATGCCGAGGCTACTGATAGCGAAAAAGCGGACGGCGAAACCGGAACTACACCATCCAATACCGTTAATGGCGATTCAGAACTAAAATTCACGGATATCGAAAATATGTTCCGCGGCGACAGTGGCGAAAGCACTGTGGCGGACATTTTGTTGAAACACGTGAATACCCGAATCACCGACGAAGGACTTATTATTGAAGTTTTCGACCTGCCGTCGTCACCGCTGTTTATCGTTAATACGGAAAAGCCGAATGACAAGATGCTTTTATTGCTGGATATGATTGCTGATGTTATCGGGATTGTTAGCAATGACGTCGCGATTCTGGGGCACACGGACGAAGTCATGCTGGACGGCGGGGACAAGTTTATCCTGTCCTCGGAAAGGGCACATTTTTCCCGACAACGTTTAGTTATTGCTGGAGTTTCTCCAAGTCGAATTGCGCGGGTAACAGGGTATGCAGACCGCTCGCCCAGCCAACCTGATGCCGGTGTAATCAGGAATCGGCGTATCGAGATTATCTTGCTGCGCAGCGTATCTAAGGGGCAGTAATTTACATGGAAATTTTAGATAAAATTTGAAATAGTTAGAGGTATAAAACCGTTATATGCCAGTCATGTTTACCGGATGTTAAGGGTCTATAAAAGATAGTGGTTCTGAAAGTGAAATAGTTCAGAAGGGCTTAGAATGACAATATCTTCATCTTTGAATGCGGGCGTTACAGGTTTAAACGTGAATGCCAGCAAACTGGCAACCATTGCCGACAACATCGCGAATTCCGGGACGTTTGGATACAAACGTGCTGACGCGGACTTTTCTTCGGTTGCTTTGGCGCAAAGCAAAGGGCGGTATACGGCCGGTGGAGTGACGGTGAGTACCTTCCGAAATGTGACGGCCCAAGGATCGCTTACGCCCACTTCAAATCCGATGGATATTGCGATTGCCGGACGTGGAATGTTACCCGTAACGTCGACTTCTGCGTTGGGGCAGACGGGTGGAACCTATCCACTAATGATGACAACGACAGGCTCGTTTACACCGGATAAAAACGGTATTCTTACGTCGCAAAACGGATTGGCATTGATGGGCTGGCCTGCGTTAGCTGACGGAACTATTCCTGTGCAACCAAGGGATAGCGCCGCCGGTTTGGAGCCGGTTTTCGTCAACCTGAACCAGTTTGCGGCAAGCCCTACCGATTTGATCGGTTTAGGCGTTAACCTTCCTGCAATCGCGACGGAGGCGGGCGCATCCGGCGACCCGTATCAGATCTCGATGGAGTATTTCGATAATCTGGGTACAACGAAAACAATGACGGCAATATTTACGCCGGTTGTACCGGCTACAGGGCAGTCAAATACATGGAAGATGGAAATTATCGATGACGCGACTGGACCGCTACCAATCGCAGAATTCACAGTTGCCTTTAATGATACTCCAACCACCGGGGGGTCTGTCGCGTCGGTAACGCCGGTGTTTGGTGGTACGTATGATCCGTTGACGGGTAATGTTTCGGTAACGTTTGCAAGCGGGCCAATTGAAATTGAGGTAGGCGAGCCTGGATCGGCTACACGACTTACGCAAATGTCTGCTGAATTTGTGCCTATTTCGCTTACCAAGAATGGCGCCCCGACGGGAAATTTAACGTCGGTAGAAATTGACGAAAACGGAATTGTTTCTGCCATTTATGACAGTGGATTTACACGCACGATTTATCAGATACCCGTCATCGATGTGCGTAACCCCAATGGTTTAACCGCCGAAAGCAATCAGGCGTTCACGCTCTCTCAAGCGAGCGGGCCGATGTATTTGTGGGACGCGGGTTCTGGCCCAACAGGATCGACAATCGGTTATGCCCGTGAGGAATCGACGACAGATATCGCTGGTGAGCTTACCGCCCTGATCAAAACGCAACGTGCGTATTCCTCGAATGCGAAGATCATACAAACGGTTGATGAAATGCTGCAAGAAACGACGAACATAAAACGCTAGATTAAGGAGACAGCGCCATGAGTATCTCAAACGCTATGAATAATGCATATTCAGGCCTGTCTGCGATGTCACGTTCAGCCGAAACAGTATCTAACAACGTATCGAATGCACTGACTGAAGGGTACAGCCGCCAACAAGTTGAATACGCGGCAACGGTTTTAGGCAATCAAGGCAGTGGCGTTCGAATAGAAGGAATAACACGAAGTGAGGATGTGTTAGCCACACGGTTACGGCGGAATGCGGCAGCGGATTTCGCCAATACATCCACTAAGGCAGACGCGCTGGCTAGATTGGCTGATGCGTTGGGTGAGCCCGGGGATGCGGGCGCTTTGGCTGTGCAATATGCTGCATTTGAAGACGCACTGTCTATGGCTATTAGCGCGCCGGATTCGGTTGCGCTTCAGCAGGGAATTTTGCTTAGCGCAAAGAGACTCGCAACTACGTTTAACCAGATATCGACCGAAGTTAACCGTGTGCGTATTGATGCCGACGCTAGCATTGCAAAGAATGTGAATGTGGTTAATGCCTCGTTAAAGCAGATTGAGTCCTTAAACGCAGAGATCAGGATGCTTTCAATGTCCGGACGAAATGTTTCGGCATTGGAAGATCAGCGACAAAGCGCAGTTGATCGTGTGAATGTTATTATTCCGATTAGACAGACAAAGGTCGACAATGGCGAGATCGCGATCTTTTCACAAGGTGGCGCGGTATTACTGAACGGCTCGGCAAGAACATTGGAATTTACGCAAACGTATCTGATTGCACCCAGCATGACGCTCGCATCAGGTGCATTGTCGGGCTTATACATCAATGGAAAGCCAATTGATGTTGGCATTTTCGGGCGGGAAATAGAGGGGGGCTCATTATCCGCGAGCTTCTTGGTTCGGGATTCAATCGCACCCGAATTTCAAACTCGCCTAGACGCACTTTCTGTTGACTTAATCGAGAGGCTCCAGAATTCGTCCGTTGATCCAACGTTGATGGCTGGTGATGCCGGATTATTTACGGATGCAGGGGGGTTCTATAGCCCTATAAACGAGATTGGAATTAGCGGCCGCATATCCGTGAACGCGTTGGTAGACCCTGCAAACGGAGGAGATATCTGGCGATTGCGTGACGGTATTGGCGCGCTAACGCAAGGAGCTGTGGGTGAAAGCGGACAACTAATTCGCTTGGTAAACGCAATGGGGGACATTAAGCCAGCATCCGCAAACTTGGGGCTGGCGATTGCCATGAGCGGCGCAGGCTTTGCGGAAGAGATCACATCATTTTGGGCGTCGGAATCCTCCAGAACAGATCAAGATAATGCTTATAAACAGAGCGTGTACTCCCTTCTTCGCACAGAAGAACTGCACGCCACCGGCGTTGATATAGATAAAGAAATGCAGTCGTTGCTAATTATCGAGCAGGCATATGCCGCCAACGCACGCGTGATTTCTGTTCTTGATGGATTAATGAAAAAGTTATTGGAGATATAAAATGATTACCATCGGGCAATCGGACCTTGCTGGCGCAATGAAACTCGCGGAACAAAACACGCGCATAAAAATGGCTTTGGGGGTTGCAGGCGGTGAACTTTCAACCGGTATGAAGGCCAATCTGCTCGAGGCGACAGCTGGTGATCTGGGCAAGTTGTTTGCAATTGACCGGACGCTTTCTCGGCTACGCTCGGAAACTGATGCGATTCAGTTGGCAGGTGGAAAATCTGCGCTAGCACAGATAGCTCTCGGGAATATCCACGAGAACCTGGTTGATTTTGGGCCTCAACTTTTATCCGCAGTCGAGCGCGGGGATACACAATCTTCCATACTTATCGCTCGCGATGCCCGACAAGCGTTGGGGGCGGTGGTCACGGCATTAAACGTTCGTTATGGGCGGCACAGCATTTTCGCGGGGGCCGCGCTGGATCAACTAGCGATTGCCCCTTCTGACGTGATCATCAGCGACATCTCTGCCATCGTAGCCGGTGCTGCGGATTCCACAGCGGCGTTGACTGCCATCGATGACTATTTTTTTAGTCCAACGGGTGGATTTGAAACTAACGTATTCTTGGGCGCGACACAGAACGCTCCGCCCTTTCGCGATGAGAACGGCGAAATTATCGAGTATGCACAAAGGGCGGATTCATTCGGGATTCGTAATGCTATACGGGCACTTACAATTGCAGCAGTTGCGGCTGACGCGCCGAATTTCCTAGGCACTTCTGATCAGGTTGATCTGCTTCGGGAGGCTGGAACTTCTGCTATTGCCGCCACTGATGAACTCATCACCCTTAGAGCAACACTTGGGTTTGCAGAGGGCAGAATTGAGAACGCGGAAGCGCGAAATCTATCGATGAGCGGTGTTTTTGAGTTGGAGAGGTCCGCGATGATTGCGATAGACCCGTACGAGACGGCAACGAAGTTCGAGGCTTTGCAAGTTCAGCTGCAGACAATTTATACAATTACGGCCCGCCTATCGGGGTTACCACTAATGAACTTTTTGAGGTGATACGTGAATTTTTTAAAAATACTGGGATATATTCCGTTAATATTTGCCATGCTTCTTGGGCCGTCCATTTCTTTTGGGGCAGTGGTCAGGATTAAAGATCTGGTGGAATACGACGGCGTTCGCGGCAATGCTCTTGTCGGTTATGGGTTGGTGGTTGGTTTGAACGGAACGGGTGATGGCCTTCGCAATTCACCGTTCACCGAAGAGGCGCTCGCGAATTTGCTAGAGCGCTTGGGTATTAATGTGGCTGGCGAACAATTTCGTCCGAAGAATGTTGCGGCAGTACTTGTGACGGCCAATTTGCCGGCTTTTGCACGTGCTGGCGGGCAAATAGATGTCACCGTATCGGCCATTGGTGATTCAAAAAGTTTGAGGGGCGGGACATTGATAATGACCCCGTTGAGTGCGGCAGACGGAAATATATATGCGGTCGCGCAAGGCTCGTTGATTGCTGGCGGCGTTTCTGTGTCGGGCGCGGCTGCGGAGGTGGTAAGAGGCGTTCCAACGTCGGCGGTTATTCCAGCTGGCGCACGTGTGGAGCGCGAGGTTGACTTTGTTTTGTCGGATATGCGGGAAATGCGAATAGCACTACGGAATCCGGATTTCACAACGGCCCTTCGAATTGAGCAAGCGATTAATAATGTTTTCGGCAAACAAATAGCGACGATGATGGATTCCGGCACCGTGCGACTTGATATTCAAAAATCCGGTGCACCCAGCCCAGCCCACTTGATAAGTATGCTGGAAAATATCGAAGTGGTTACCTCACAAAAGGCCAGAGTTGTTGTTGATCAAAGGTCCGGAACGATTGTGTTGAGTGATAACGTCCGCATTTCCCGTGTGGCTATATCGCAAGGAAACCTGACTTTGCGGGTCAAAGAGGCGCCGTTGGTGGTACAGCCAAATCCGTTTTCCCAATCTGGCGAAGCGATTGTGGTTCCCCGTACGGAAGTTGATATCGAAGAAGAACCCGGCATTGGATTGGCATTGGTCGATGATGCGGTTTCTTTGCCGGAAGTTATCGAAGGATTAAACGCGCTGGGCGTTTCTCCGCAGGACATGATCGATATTTTGAAGGCCATCAAGGCTGTCGGTGCGCTTCATGCGGAATTTATTGTCCAGTAAAATATGTCAGCACCATGCAGGTTAGTCGAATTTCGGGTTTTCACCAAGGGCGCCGCGTACGGTGGATTTCGTGGCCTCAATGTCCGATCTACGCCAGACGACCTCGACGATGGCACCTGTTGGGCGTGCAAATTCGGGAGGGCCGGGGGGTGACATGGGCCGCTTTCCCGGCGCTTCAGATCCATTTGCAAATGTCAGGCGGGCGCCGGTCCTTTCCAAGAGAGTTTTTGCAATGAATAGCCCCAGCCCCATGCCCTCGTATTCTGGCCGCGCAGATTGCGCTTTTTGCTTGTCAGTCCGTTTGCGAACGAACGGGTCACCGATTTTTCCAATCAGGTCCGGCGGATATCCCATCCCGTCATCGCCGACATGAATTCGCAGTTCTTTCTCGTCCCAATCAATATCGATCCACACGCGGGCGGCGGCAAAATCTACGGCGTTTTGAACGAGATTTCGAAGACCGTGAATGATTTCCGGATGTCTGGGGACCTCTGGCTGGTCGGGGACGAGTTCGGTTTGCAAGGCGCCATCAATTCGGATCATGATCATTTTTCCACGATCCATATGGGGTGCTGCGGCTTCTTCGACCACGGCAGAAATCGGGGCGTGGTGTAAATGTGTGTCGTCTTTACCGGTCCGGCCCATGTCGCGCAAAATATCACGACAACGGTCGGCCTGAGTGCCGATAAGTTTTGCGTCGTCATAAAGATGCGGATGATCCTCCAGCTCGTCGGCCAGTTCTGCGGCCACCAACTTTATGGTAGCCAATGGTGTTCCAAGTTCATGGGCAGCGGCGGCGACGACTCCGTCTAAGGCACTCAGGCGTTGTTCGCGACCCAATGCGAGTTGAGTTGCCGTTAAGGCTTCGGACATAGAGAATGTCTCTTCTGTGACGCGGTGTGCGTAGGCTGCCAAGAAAACGCCGGTCGTGACTAGCGACGCCCAAGTGCCGTAAATTAGTAAGTTTGGCAGCTGTATCAACTCGCCGGACAACGTGGTTAACGGTATGTAAAACACCACCAGCAGCGATATTAGAGAGATAAAAACCAGACCGATGATGACGGTTGCCCGTAATGTCAGCGCTGCTGCCGAGACTATGACGGGTGCTAACATCAGGAAAACAAAGGGATTTGATAGCCCGCCTGTTAAAGACACAAGGAAAGCTAGCTGGAAAAGGTCAAACAGCAACGTCAGCATTGCGTTTCTTTCCGACAAGCGGTTGTTGGCGGGGAAAATGGCGGTTACAACTATGTTGAATGCGACCGAAACACCTAATGCGCTCGCGCAGAGGTCAAGTCTTAGGTCGATTTCGAGAAAACGGGTGGCGATAATTATTGCGCCTAATTGGCCCGCAATTGCCAGCCAACGCAAAAGTATAAGTGTGCGCAGGCGAAGCCATTTGCTGCGTGCGGTGCTGTTAAAGAGATTTAAAGGTGTGTCAAACATTATACATGGTTATCAGGCGGGACTTGCGCATCCAATAGAAAATGCGATTGCGGTATTTTTGGTTGTAACATTTCCCCTGAGATCGCGGCCGATCAGGTCGCCTGCTATGTCGATATGCTGCAACGCTGGACATAAAGCCGCAGTTCCATTACTACATTAGGAGAATGGAATATAATAAAGGGGACTACGATGGCGGATAACAAGCTGCAAGAAATCGGTGAAGATAATTCACTGCTACTTCTAGACGATGACGAACCGTTTCTTCGCCGACTAGCGCGTGCAATGGAAAAGCGCGGGTTTAACGTGACCGCAGCCCAAAGCATTGCAGAGGGAAAGGGCGCGATTGCTAACAAGCCGGCCGCATACGCTGTGGTTGATTTGCGCCTTGAGGATGGAAACGGCCTTGATGTCGTGGAAATGCTGCGTGAAAAACGCCCGGATGCGCGAATTGTTGTTCTTACCGGATATGGCGCGATTGCAACGGCTGTTGCTGCGGTGAAAATTGGCGCAACGGATTATTTGTCTAAGCCAGCAGATGCGAATGACATTATGAACGCGTTGCTTGCTCGGCCTGAAAACAAACCTCCGCCCCCTGAAAACCCAATGTCGGCTGACCGTGTGCGTTGGGAACACATCCAGCGTGTGTTTGAACTTTGCGATCGTAATGTTTCCGAAACCGCGCGTCGTTTGAGCATGCATCGCCGTACATTGCAGCGGATACTGGCGAAACGCAGCCCACGTTGAATTTACCGCAACTGGCGCAGGGCTTCGGCGACTGCAATACCTGCGGACATCGCTACATTTAACGATCTGCCGCCGCCGGGCATTGGAATAAGCACGGCGGCGTCGGCGCGTGCGTGCACCTCGGCTGGAACACCGGCACTTTCACGACCCATCAGAATTGTATCGCCATCTTGAAACTGAAAATCCCACAGTGGGGTGGCGCCTTCGGTTGTCATCAACACAATGCGCCCGGCGGGCTTATCCAAAAGATACGAATCCCACGAGTTATGTCGCGTAATATCCGCTAAATCCGTATAATCCATTGCCGATCTGCGTAGAGCTTTTACGGAAAAAGGGAATCCGCACGGCTCGATCACGTCTATCGGGGTGGCAAAGCACGCGCTTAGGCGAATCATGCTGCCCAAATTAAGAGCGATATCTGGCTGATAGCTGGCTAATCTGACATTCATACCTTGAAAAATACCTTTAAGTAACAAGTGCGGCGCAAAGTCCGCTGGACCCAAGGGGATTGCGGGTGTATTCCCGCTTCTAACGTACCCACATTCTTGTGGCCCTATGAATTTCTTTGCCTCAATTCCGAGGCAGTTACTAGAGGAGAGCATCTTTTGTCTCACGTAGAAGACACAGGCTCGCGCCGAGACTTTCTTTATGTCGCCACAGCATCCGCCGGAGCAGTCGCTGCGGGCGCTGCCGTATGGCCGTTGATCAACCAGATGAACCCGAGCGCAGATGTTCAGGCCCTCGCTTCGATCGAGGTTGATGTTTCCGACATGGAAGTAGGCACGCAGTTGACAGTAAAGTGGCGTGGCAAGCCGGTTTTTGTTCGTCGTCGCACTGCCGAAGAAATCGAAGCCGGTCGCGCAGTCGATCTAAACGATCTGGCCGACAACACGGCGCAAAACAATAACCTCGACTCCGATGCCGACGGTTCCGATCAAAATCGCACGATGGATGAAGCGGGTGAATGGCTGGTCATGATCGGCGTGTGTACCCACCTTGGATGCGTTCCGCTTGGTGGTGCTTCGGGTGATTTTGGTGGGTGGTTCTGCCCATGCCACGGATCACATTACGATACAGCAGGCCGCATCCGTAAAGGACCAGCGCCGCTTAACCTTCTTGTGCCGAAGACAGCATTCCTGTCCGACACAGTTATCAAACTAGGCTGAGGGAAAAAACAATGAGTGGTATCCCACACGATAAATACGAGCCGAAATCGCCCTTCGCGAAATGGCTTCACGTCCGTCTACCAATTGCAAGTCTTGTTTATGACACGCTGATGATTCCGACACCGAAAAACCTTAACTGGTGGTGGATTTGGGGCATTGTTTTGGCCTTCGCACTGGTTATGCAAATCATCACCGGTGTTATTCTGGCGATGCACTACACGCCAACGGCTGAGGGGGCATTTGCCTCGGTCGAGCATATCATGCGTAATGTAAATGGCGGTTGGGCCCTTCGGTATGTTCATATGAACGGCGCCTCGTTGTTCTTTATGGCTGTATACATCCACATTTTCCGTGGCCTTTACTACGGTTCTTACAAAGCCCCACGCGAAATCACATGGATCATCGGTATGCTGATCTATCTTATGATGATGGCGACTGGCTTCCTGGGCTACGTTCTTCCATGGGGGCAGATGTCCTTCTGGGGTGCGACGGTTATCACCGGCCTGTTTGGCGCGATCCCGTTCATCGGCGAAGCAATCCAGACTTGGTTGCTGGGTGGACCAGCGGTGGATAACGCCACGCTGAACCGCTTCTTCTCGCTTCACTATCTTCTACCGTTCGTGATTGTCGGCCTTGTTGTCGTTCACATGTGGGCGTTCCACACAACGGGCAACAACAACCCAACGGGTGTTGAAATTCGCCGTGGTTCGAAAGAAGAAGTCGAGAAAGATACGCTTCCGTTCTGGCCTTACTTTGTGATCAAAGACCTGTTCGCACTGGTTGTTGTTCTTGCGATTTTCGTGGCGGTTATCTGGACTATGCCGAACTACTTCGGGCATCCGGACAACTACATAATTGCCAACCCGCTGGTAACACCTACGCATATTGTTCCTGAATGGTACTACTTGCCGTTCTACGCAATCCTGCGTGCGTTTACTGCCGACGTTGCAATCGTACAGTTGGTAAGCTGGGTCACCGGTGGCATTGTTGACGCGAAGTTCTTCGGCGTTATCGCAATGTTCGGATCGATCTTCGTCATGGCGCTGGTGCCTTGGCTGGATACAAGTCGTACACGCTCGGGCACGTATCGTCCGATGTTCAAGTACTTCTTCTGGCTTCTGGTTATCGACTTCATGGTACTGATGTGGGCTGGCGCTATGCCTGCCGAGCCTCCGTATTCCATAATCTCGCTGATCGGTGCAGCCTACTGGTTCGGTTACTTCCTCATTATCTTGCCGGTTCTTGGCTTGGTCGAGAAAGCCAAAACGCCGCCTGCAACAATCGAAGAAGATTTCGATGCCCTCCACAAGCCCGATGCGGCTGAGTAAGAGACGAAAAGGAAATATAGTGATGTTTAAGAAAACAATCCTTTCCGCGCTCGTCGCGGTTGGCCTAAGCACCGGAAGCATTGCTTTTGCTGTGGAACGCCAGATCGAAGACTTCGATTTCAGCTTCGAGGGGCCATTTGGCACTTTCGACAAGTTCCAGCTTCAACGTGGTCTACAGGTTTACACCGAAGTATGTGCCGCGTGTCACGGTTTGCAATACGTTGCTTTCCGCACACTTGGTGATGAGGGCGGTCCAGAGCTGGAAGCAGATCAAGTCAAAGCCTATGCGGCACAGTTCGACGTTTACGACGCTGATCTTGACGAAGATCGCGCTGCGAAACCAGCGGATAAGTTCCCGATGTCCGGCTTTGACGGTGCGCCTGATCTTAGTTTGATGGCGAAGGCCCGTGCAGGTTTCAGCGGCCCTTACGGTTTGGGGATTAATCAGGTTATCAAAGGTATGGGTGGCCCAGAGTACATCGCCTCGCTCCTGTCCGGTTACACCGGCGAGGAAAAAGAGGAAGCTGGCTCGACATTCTACCAAAACACCGCCTTCCCGGGTGGCTGGATCGCAATGGCCCCGCCACTTGAAGAAGATCTGGTGGAATTCCGCGACGGACGCGAGGCTAGCGTTAGCTTCATGGCACAAGATGTTGCCGCGTTCCTGATGTGGACAGCCGAGCCTAAGATGATGGTACGCAAAGAAACAGGGTTCCTTGTTTTCGTGTTCCTCGTCTTCCTGGCATCGCTGTTGTACCTGTCCAACAAGAGGCTTTGGGCACCACACAAGTACAAAGACTGATTGCTTTAAATATAGAATTTGAAAAGGGCGGGATTAATTTTCCGCCCTTTTTATTTGCCCAAATACGCTGCCAGCGCAGGCGGCGGGTTGTTAAGTAATGCGGCCGTTGGTTGTGGTTCCATGGCAACACCATCCGCTATCAAAACCGTATGTTCAGCAATCCGCAGCGCGTCGTCTGGATTGTGTGTCACCAGCAACAAGGTCGAACCTTGCTCTTGGCGAATACGCGCCACAAGGTCGAGCATCTCGTGACGAAGTGCCGGCCCAAGTGCTGCAAAGGGTTCATCCAACATCAAAACAGGGCGATCCCGCAACAGCGCGCGGGCCAAAGCAACGCGCTGCCGTTGGCCGCCGGATAATTCTGATGGGTGACGCGTTCCCATATCAGCAAGGCCGACTTTGTCCAAAGCATCCGCGACTTGATCGATCTGGGCTTTGGACAGCTTCAGATCAGGCCGCACCCCCAACCCGGTATTTTGAAACACGGTCATATGTGGAAACAGGTTATTTTCCTGAAACAACAATGTAACAGGGCGTTGGGCGGGCGGCGTGTTGGTCACCACTTCGTCGCCAATCGAAATATCGCCGCCCGACAGATCAACAAACCCTGCTATGGCCAGCAATAACGTAGATTTCCCGCCGCCAGACGGGCCGATGATTGCGGTTGTGCCGTGCTTGATTACCAGATCAGCGCGTAGCGAAAAGTCGGTTTGCTCGACAAGAAGATTTTCAAGTTTGATGTCCAAGGCGACCTCCACGATCAAAAATCCAGAATAGTGTCAGGGTAAGGGTGACCAAAATCAGGGCAACGCTGGCCGCCTCGTCCATCCGGTATGCGCCCATCAAACGATACATGACCAGCGGCAATGTTTCGACATCTGGCGGGGCAAACAACGTGATAACACCCAGATCACCCATCGACAACGCCGCCGCCAAGCCTGTCGAAAACCCCAGAGGTTTGCGAATGGCGGGCCATGTGGTCAGGCGAAAGCGGCTCCAGCCCCGAATATTCAGGCTGTCCGCAAGCCGCCCATATGTAAGCCGGTTGTGTTGCAATGCAGGCAGCAGCGCGCGCAATGCCAGCGGAAGACTGATGGCGGCGTTAACCAATGCGGTGACAGGCAGCGCAAGGGCGAACGGATCGGCAATCGGGTGGATGATAATGAACAATCCCGTACCCAAAACGAACGGCGAGGCCGCGAGCGTTAACAGCCCTACCCCCTCGACAATAGACGACATCTTTTGGTGGCGGACCTTCAGGCTGTCAATAAATCCAGCCAGCGCCAAGGCGAGCAGTACCGATAACGCCGCCGAAAACAGTGCAACGGTCAGGCTGTTAAGCATCGCGGGCCAAATGGCAGGTGGGAGGTTTGTTAGAGCGGGTAGGCCCCGGACAACTACCGCAACAAGCGGAGCGCCGAGGAAGCCTGTAACGGCGATCAATACCAACCTGTCTTGCCAAAGTAACCACCTCGACGAGACGTCCCAGCGTTGTGTTACTGCGGATAACCCATCGCCGAATGCAACTGGTACGGTTACGCGTAGTGACCAAAAGGCGATGATTGCGCAGATAGCGAACTGTATTAGCCCCAACGTAGCCGCCTTCCCCAGCGCGAATTCAAACCGCAATGCCTGATATATTGCCAGCTCGATAGTTGTGGCTTTTGGGCCGCCGCCAAGGGTCAGGGCCACGGCGAAACTGGTGACGCACAGCAGGAAGACCAACAAAAACGCGCCGGGTAATATGCTGCGCAGCATGGGCAGTTCCAACCGCAAGAAAACGTCCTTGGGCGACATTCCAAGTTGTGCGCTTAGTCGGAAGTGTTCGACAGGTATGCGGCCCCAACCTTGTAAGATCAGGCGCGTGACCAGCGGTAAGTTAAAGAAAACATGCGCCAGCAAAACCCCCGAGAGGCCGTAAATGTTCAGGCGTTCCAAGCCAAAGGATAGCAATATCTGCGATACCAAGCCGGATCGCCCCCATATGGCCAACAATCCGAAAATGGCGACAATAACCGGAAGTAAAAATGGCGCACCCAATAAGGTAACGAGCGCGCCCCGCCCGCGAAATGATCGTCGGGCCAATGCTCGGGCAACGGGAATGGCCAATACAACGCTGATGATGGCTGAAAGGGTGGCTTGAAAAAGCGTGAATTTTATCGCCGCCCAGTCCGAACCGGTTAATGTGGCCGACGTATCGGCCCGTGCCCACAGCGCTAGCAATGGGCCAGCCACCAGCAGCGCCACGAAAAGCAGCGCTGCCAGACCCGACCAGCGGGTGAAAGTGGTTATCTGCTTAGGGCGGATAGCCATTCGTTTAGGGCCTCTTTTCGGATCGTTTCGACCTTATCAATCGGGATCAGCAAGGCTTTTTCCGGCTCGTTTTCCGTAACGAAACCATCGGGCAGTCCGTCTGCGGGAAGCACCGCTGGATACATCCAGTTTGTCGTCGGGATGATTGACTGAAACGCGTCCGACAACATGAAATCAAGGAACGCATCGGCAAGCTGTCCGTGTTCCGTTGCGGCAATCTTCGCGGCAACCTCGATTTGCATGTAATGCCCCTCTTCGAAAATCGCGGCGGCTTTGGTGTCGTCATCTTCGGCAATCAAATGATAGGCGGGCGACGTTGTGTAGCTTAACACCATGTCGGCCTCGCCCTCCAAAAACATGCCGTAAGCCTCGGACCAGCCTTTGGTTACGGTTACGATGCGCGGCGACAGGGTTGCCCAAGCCTCGGCAGCGTTATCGCCATAGATTTCCTTAACCCACAGCAACAAACCAAGACCGGGGGTCGAGCTTCGCGGGTCTTGAATAAGGATGCTAACATCACTTTCCAGCAATTCCGCAAAACTATCAGGGGCATCCGAAAGCAAAGTTTTATCGTAAACAAACGCGAAATATCCCCAATCGTAGGGCAGGAACACATCGTCTTCCCACTTGATTGGTAAATCCAGATTAGCCGGAATTCCGTTGTGCGGCGCAAACATGCCGGTTGCTTTGGCGTTCGCAATCAGGCTTGTATCCAGCCCCAAAACCACATCGGCTTTGGTTCGCGCACCTTCCAGTTTCAGGCGCGACAAAAGTGCGGCGCCGTCGCCCGCACCAACGAATACTAAATCGCATCCGCAAGTTTCCTCGAAGGCAGCCTCGACCGCAGGGCCAGGCCCCCAGTCAGACACAAAGCTGTCGTAAGTATAGACCGTTAAGGTCGGAGTTTCAGCCCAAGTTGCACCACCAAAGGTGACTAGGGCCGCAGCGAGAAGGGATCGTTTCATATGGTCCTCCATTTACTGCGGCGCAAAGGTCGGAGGGACGGGAACCCGTCGCACCTTCCCTACGCCGGCATGATCCGGTTCAGGTTCAACGGGTCCGCATTGTGCGTCTCAGCCATTTCTGGCGCCCCGAGGCAGGGCCGACACTAGCCAGAATAACGGGAATTGCAAGGGGTGTAGTGAAAAGGGCTTTTTACGGGGCAGCGCTTGCGGTATTGAATAGTTAAAGGAGTTAACGCCATGTCCATGAACTCGTTCGGTCATCTGTTTCGCATAACCACTTGGGGTGAAAGTCACGGGCCTGCTTTGGGTGCGGTGGTTGATGGATGTCCGCCGAACGTACCGCTTACGGCTGAAATGCTGCAACATTGGTTGGACCGGCGCAAACCGGGGCAGAACAAGTTTACGACACAGCGGCAAGAGGCTGACCAAGTCGAAATTCTTTCCGGCGTGTTTGAGGGGAAAACCACCGGTACGCCCATTCAGCTGATGATCCGTAATACGGACCAGCGCTCTAAGGATTACGGTGATATTCACGAAAAATTCCGACCCGGGCATGCAGATATCACCTATTTCCAGAAATACGGTAACCGTGATTACCGTGGCGGAGGTCGTTCCAGCGCTCGTGAAACGGCGGCCCGCGTTGCTGCGGGCGGTGTGGCTCGCGAGGTTCTGAAATCCTTGCTGCCGGATTTGAAAATCACCGGATATATGGTGCAAATGGGGCCGCACAAGATTGACCGCAACAACTTTGATCTGGCCGAGATCGAGGCGAACCCCTTCTGGACCCCGGATGCAGTGATGGCTGCAAAGTGGGATGAATACCTGTCAGCCCTTCGCAAATCCGGCAGTTCTGTCGGGGCGGTGGTCGAAGTGATTGCCTCGGGCGTTCCGGCAGGGTTAGGGGCGCCCGTTTACGCTAAACTGGATACGGATATTGCTGCGGCGATGATGTCGATCAATGCGGTAAAGGCCGTCGAAATCGGTGCTGGCATGGATGCCGCCACATTGACCGGCGAAGAAAATGCCGACGAAATTACAATGGGCCCAGATGGCCCGGTGTTTTCCAGCAACCATGCTGGCGGTATTTTGGGTGGTATTTCAACGGGACAAGACGTGGTTTGTCGTTTCGCGGTAAAGCCGACGTCGTCGATTTTAACGCCGCGCAATACGATCACCAAATCCGGCGAAAACACCCAGATTATCACCAAGGGTCGCCATGACCCTTGCGTGGGTATTCGCGCGGTTCCGGTCGGTGAGGCGATGATGGCGTGTGTTTTGCTGGATCACGTCCTGTTGCATCGCGGTCAGATTGGTGAAAATCAGGGTCATATTGGATAAAGGAAAAAACGATGGAATGGTTTACAGACATATTGGTTAACGTCTTCATTGCGGCGGCAATATTGGTTGGCGCGGTGTGGTTATCAAGTTTTGCAGGAAGCCAGATTCGCGCTCTTGGCAAACGACACGCGGACCTAGATGAGACGCTGTTTGGTTTTTTAGCAAGCATCGCGCGCTATACAATATTGATATTCGCCTGCATTTTCGTTCTGGCCCGCTTCGGGGTTCAGACGGCTTCTCTCGTCGCGCTGGTTGGTGCTGCGGGTTTGGCGATTGGTTTGGCATTGCAGGGCACGCTCTCCAACCTCGCCGCGGGCGTTATGTTGCTGGGTTTTCGGCCCTTCAAAGTCGGTGATTATATCACTGCCGCGGGACAATCTGGATCGGTCAAGGTGATCGGACTTTTCACTGTCGAGCTGGCTACATCTGACAACATCCAAATCATTGTTCCCAACGGAGATATCTGGGCTTCATCCATAAAGAATTATTCCGTTCACGACACGCGCCGCGCGGAGTGGGTTTTCGGGGTTTCTTACGATTCCGATCTTAAGAAAGTCGAGAAAATTTTGCACAAATTGATCGAGGCTGACGAGCGATCCCATATGGAGCCAGCACCCTTCGTTAAGGTAACCAACCTCGGCGACAGCTCGGTCGATTTCACGGTTCGGGTTTGGTGCGATCGCGGCGACCATTGGAATTTCAAGTGTGACATGATCCGTGCGGTTAAGGAGGCGTTCGACAAGGGCGGGATCGATATTCCGTATCCAACTGTGACCCAAATTCAGGTTTCAAACTAAATCAGTCCGGCGCGCCGCTGTATTTCCTCGTCACCCATAGCCAATTCTTGGCCAAGGAATTCATCGGCGTCCGGCGTGCACATCCACGTGATTGCTTGTGCGGGCCATTCCGGTTTGTAATGATCTGACGGGTCCATCTGGCTAACCGGATTGATGCCGGACGCTTTGATTGCTGACTGCATATATGTTGCGACCGTTCCCGGGCGGAATCCGAGGAACCGGATATGGTCATTAGCGTGCTCCAACTGCGCGTTGTTTAGCAGCATCGCTGTCGCCGCTTTGGCGGCGCAATAATGGCTCCAACCTTCCATCGGGGAATGTGCCGCGCCCGAACTTATGTTGATAATCGTGCCGCTTTGTTGGGCCTGCATAATCGGCAACACGGCGCGAAGCCCGTTGTATGCACCGATCAGATTGATCTGGACGGCATGCGCCCAGCTTGCCGGATTTGATGTAACCAGCGGTCCAATAGGGTCAATCACGCCAGCATTTGCGATGAAAATATCCAGTTTTCCATAGGTATCAATACACTTGGCGACGGTGCTCTCCATCGCTTGAAAGTTGGAAATGTCACATGCAACTGCGATTGCGGTGCCACCGGTTTTGCGAATTTGGGCAGCGTTGGACTCGATTTGATCGACGGTACGCGCCGCGAGAACAACAGATGCGCCTGCCTTTGCCATGGCAAGCGCGGTCGCCGCCCCTATGCCACGGCTGGCACCGGTGATGATGGCAACTTTTCCAGATAAATCGTGCATGAGACCCCCTTTTATGTCGGCGTAATTCTGTGCCGATATTTCACGATAATCAACCCATGTCGAAAAATTACCCGCCGTAACTTCGCACAAGCGCGCCCGCGAGTAAGGTCCAACCGTCAGCAATGACGAAAAACGCCAGCTTGAAGGGCAAAGAAACCACGGCGGGCGGAACCATCATCATGCCCATGGACATCAGAACAGCGGCGATAATCAGGTCGATCAACAGGAAGGGTAAAAAGATCAAAAACCCGACCTCGAACCCGCGCTGAATTTCCCCCAACAAGAATGACGGCAGAAGAATCGACAGCGGGATGTCTTGATCGGGTGCCACGTCCGTTGGGGAAATATCGATCATCATCGACAAGGTTTCGGCGGAAACACGGGCCTCCATGAAGACCCGGAATGGTGCGATTGACAGGCGGAAACTTTCTTCGGGGGTGATGCGCTCGCTCAGCAGCGGTTCGATCCCTGTTTCCCAGGCTTCGGTGAATACAGGCTCCATCACGAACCACGTCAGGAACATAGCAAGGCTGATGATCATCATGTTTGGCGGGGCTTGCTGCACCCCGATTGCTTGGCGCAAAATCGACAGCACGGTTACCATAAACGGAAAGCAGGTCAGCATTATCGCCAGTCCGGGCGCGAGGCTGAGGACCGTTAATAGCACGAACAACTGAACTGTTCGCAGCGATAATGAATCACCACCAATATCTATCGACAGTTCTTGTGCGACGGCCGGTTCGACCCAGATCGCGAGCAGAATGGTTGTGACGATGGTAGGCAGGAACCCCCGACCGATGCTCAAAATCTATACCCCACCGGAAAGATCGGCGACTTCGGTTAAACGGACGCCCAGATGCCCACCGTCTTCGCTTATCTCCTCCAGTTCGCCGCGCGCAACCAGCCGGTCGCCCACATAGATATCGACGGGGTCTTCGATGCGACTGTCCAATTGCAGAACGGATTCTTTTTCCAACTTGATAAGCTCCGATAACGGAAGGCGGGTTTTTCCGACTGATACCGTCACCTCGATTTGCACGCCCATCAACGATTTGCTTCGCAAGTTTGACAGAGTATCCAAGCCGTTTTCAACGAGTTCAGATGTGTCGTCGTGTTCGTCAGTTTGCATTTTGAATTTCCATTTCAGGTAAGTGTTCTACTTCGTTAAAGAATCCATCGATTGCAGCTATTGCCGCCGCAGAGGTTGCGCTCAGATCGATGAGGTCAAATCCCCCGCTCCAATTCACGCGCGCTTGTGTGGATTGCAGCATTGGGTCTTCGGATATTGAGACCGTCGGGTTCGTGCCTTCCAGCATTTCGGCGATGTCGCTGCCCATGCCAGAGGGCACGAATACCGTTAACGTGTCGTCCGGTGCGCGAATTGCGGCCTCCTCGGCGATTTTGGCGATTTCGGCGGATAGTCCGGCGTTGCTTAACGCTGGTGCTATCGTTTCAGCCAATGATTCGATCAACGGGCGCAGGGAAGATAATGCCAAACGGTGTGCCTCTGCGCGGGCAAAAAATGTGTCGCCGATGACCTCTTGTATGCGGGACAGGCATCTGGATTGTTCTGACGAAAACGCCTCGGAGGCGGCGGCTGCCCCATCGCGAATCCCTGCCTCGAAAGCCTCTTTTCGAATGGCCTCGATTTCTTCGCCGCTCACCAGTTTTGTGCCGGGTTCAGAATGGTGCACGTAGGCGAATTTTTCAAGCCGGATTGATGCCATCAAGTGACCTGCTCTTTCTCTTTTTGGGCCTCGGTTTCGATCCAGTTGCGCAGAAGATGCCCGGATTCCTCAGATCGTTGCGCGATGGTTTCCCGCAAGATTTCAATCGGATCTTTGGCTGAATTTTCCAGCGCGGGCACTTCGGATAATTCGGTTAGCGCGCCTGGCGACCCATAGTCAGCATTATTGCCAAGTGCGGCTACCGATTCTAACGGTAGCCGGTTTAGCTGCGGCGCGGGGTTGGTTAATATCGGTTTAACCACAAACATCCCCAACGTTAACGTAACAATGGCGAGCACCGCCATTTGCAACATGGCCGGAATGTTGAATGCATAACCCGAAAGGAAGCCCGCGCTGGCCACCGTTCCCAGAACCGGCGGCTCGGGGAACTGCATGGTTTCGATGGTAATCACATCGCCGCGGTCCGCGTTAAACCCGACGGTGGATTGCACCAAGGCTTGAAATGCCGCAATCTCGGTCTCGGAACGTGGCACGCTGGTCGTCTCGCCGTTCGGGCCGATTATGGATTCATAGTTTATTAACACAGCCACACTGAGGCGGGCGATATCCCCCGGTAGTTGAATGCGCTCTCGAACCGTTTCGGAAATCTCGTAGTTGATACGTTCGCGCGATTGCGACTGGTTTCTGCTATTTTGCCCATTTGCGGCACTATCGCCGGTGTCGGGCAGGTTCGAGGCGACCGTAACAGCGCCGCCCACTCCGCCAGAACTGGTTTCGGTGCTGGTTTCGCTGTCGGAACTTATCGGAACCGAGCGTTCGGGATCGAGAATTCGTTCGGTGATCGTTTCACTTTCGGTCTGGGCTTCGATCATCACCTCGACAACGACATTTCCGGCACCCACGCGTGCAGTCAGCAACCGTTCGACATTTTCGCGCAGCTCCTGTGCGCGGGCGTCCAGCTCTCCAGCGCCAGAACGAAAGTTACTGGCCGTGCCGGACTGTAGAATGATGCCGTATTCAGAATCAATAACCGCGACCTGCTCGGGCACCATGCCTGAAACCGCAGAGGCGACCATATACCGGATCGCTTCGGCCTGCCCGACATCAAGAATTCCGCTTCGCACAGATACAGTGACCGACGCCGAAGGCTCGACACCGCGACTAAACGGTTGCTGCACGGGGTTTGCGATATGCACGCGCGCCATACTGATACGGGCAGAGGCAAGGATCGTCCGCGCCAGCTCCCCTTCCTTGGCACGCCAGTAGGCCGCGTCAAACATCTGCGATGTGGTTCCGAAACCGGACAGGGAATCCAGCAGCTCGTAGCCAGCGATGCCGTTAGATGGCAGCCCCTCCGTCGCCAATGAAAGGCGTGCTTTGTCGCGCTCACCCGAATCAACGTAGATCGCATTGCCGCGAATCTCGAAAAGAATCGCTTTTTGTTCCAACGAGGCGATGATTTCCCCCGACGTAGCCGAATCCAGCCCGGAATACAGCAACGCCATGCTGGGGGTGTTTACCACCCGCACGAGGCCAAAAAACGTAACGAGGGTAGCAATAACAGCCAACACCACAACGATTTTCTTCTGTGGCTGCAACATGTTCCACGAATTAAGAATTTGTATCAACGACTATCCCCGTCACTTATCTACCACCGTTCTGGCGTTAGTTTTCTTGAGGGCATCATGAATCGCGGAGCCTTAATAATTCGTTAGCAAAATTCGGATTAAAACAGGTTTCGTAATAATAACGGCCATCGGGATAGAATATGACTGAAGTGGAAATGTCAGCAGGCGAGGAAACCTCCAAAAAGAGCAAGAAAGGCTTAATTTTTGGGGTTTTGGGGGCAGTAATTCTGGGCGGCGCGGCATTTTTCGTGACGTACACGGGCATATTTCCAAACGCAGGTGGTGATTCGGAAATTGCTACTGATTCTTATGGCGACGCAAAATCTTCTAATGGTAGCGCAGAATCGGAAATAACATTCGTCGAGCTGGATCCTTTGGTTATTTCCCTAGGGAAATTCGCGTCGTCACAACATCTGCGGTTTCAAGCGTATCTGGAGGTACCTTCAGAAGCCGCCGAAGAGGTGAAGCACCTAAGCCCCCGTATTATGGACGTTCTGAACACCTATTTACGGGCCATCTCGGAAAGGGAACTCGGAGACCCTTCGTCCATGAACCGGATACGCGCGCAAATGCTGCGCCGTGTTCAGGTCGTGGTGGGCGAAGAAAACATCCGGGATTTACTGATTACGGAATTCATACTGTACTAGAAAGGTAAGGTTATGGAATTGATTGCAGACGGGTTGCTGTTGGCAGGCACGGCAGCGGCCGCATTTTACTGTTATATCTTGGCGCGACGCGTTCGCGGATTAACGGATTTGGACGCCGGATTGGGGGGCGCAATCACCGCGTTGTCGCGACAAGTCGATGACATGAAATCCTCGGTCGATATAGCAAAAAAAGCCACGGGCGCCTCGGCTAAGGAGCTTATTGCAATGACCGCTCGGGCCGAGATTGCGACGGGACGCTTGGAGCTGCTTTTGGCTACGCTGCACGAAAATACGGGTGCTTTGGACGCAAGCGACAGAGAAGAGAAAACCCTCATGAAGGTGGGCGATCCATGATGGGTAACACCAAACGTGCGCCTAAACCGACTGTGGTAATTTTATCATTTTTTCTGGTATCAGCTGTTATTCGATTAAGCACTGGCGGCGTTGCGCTTGCACAAGAGCTTGCAACACGTGCCGAGGAACCGCCCGCCATGGCCGCTGTGGAAACACCGCCCGCGCCTGAGCCGGAGGTAGGATCATTGTTGGCATCAATCCGAACCCGACAAGAACAACTTTTCAAACGCGAAGTGGAAATAGCAGAGCGACAGCTCGAGTTAAATCTGGTTGAACAGCGGATTGCCCAACAGTTGGCGGTGTTAAGACAAGCAGAACAGAAACTGGCAGACACCCTCGCCATTGCGAACGGCGCGGCGGAAAAAGACCTGAAACAGCTTACCGAAGTATACGAAAAAATGAAGTCCAAGAATGCTGCTGAAATTTTCGGTACTATGGAAATCAGTTTTGCCGCCGGGTTTTTGTCACGAATGCGCGCTGAATCCGCGGCCGGTATTTTGGCCGAGATGTCGCCGAATGCTGCCTATTCGATAACCGTCGTCATGGCAGGGAGAAATGCGAATGCGCCGACGGAATAGTCAACCTTCTTAGCGAGATATTAACTATGTGCGCGGAATACTCGACGGGCATAACGAAAAACCACCTGAACTGTGAGACGCATCTATGATTGGAGTTGTTGGAATTATCATCCTGTTTGTGATGGTGTTTGGTGGCTATACGCTGGCTGGCGGGAACATGGATATTTTGCTGTATGCGTTGCCATTCGAGATGATGATCATCGGTGGCGCGTCGCTAGGAGCATTTATTCTCGGAAATGATTTATCCTCGATCAAACACACGGCTTTAGATGTCGGAAAAGTATTCAAGGGACCGAGATGGAAGCCCCAAGATTATAAGGACTTGTTATGCTTGATTTTTGTTTTGATCAAACTGGGGCGAAAAAGTCCGACAGACATCGAGCCGCACATCGAATCCCCCTCTGAATCGTCGATATTTGGTGCATATCCAAGGATTCAAGCTGATAGAGAAGCGGTGGAGCTGATTTGCGATACTTTCCGATCTGCATCGATGAACTACGATGACCCTCATCAAGTTGAAGAGGTGTTGGACAAGCGCATCGAATCTTTGCTGACACATGCGTTGCATTCCAGCCACGGGCTGACCTCCATCGCGGAGGGTTTGCCTGCATTGGGCATTGTTGCGGCGGTATTGGGTGTGATTAAAACGATGGCCTCCATCGACCAACCCCCTGAAGTATTGGGAAGAATGATCGGTGGCGCATTGGTAGGCACGTTTTTGGGCGTGTTTCTGTCCTACGGATTAGTCGCGCCATTTGCCAGCAAAGTTCAGTCCATTGTGGAAGAAGATCAGCATTTCTACAATCTGATCCGAGAGGTGTTGATTGCAAGTCTTTATAGCCACTCGCCAAACATATGCGTGGAAGTCGGCCGCCAAAGCACACCAACGCACCTGCGGCCGAATTTCGATGACCTTGAACAAGCACTGAAAGACACCAAAAAGGCCGCCGCATGAAGCGTTTAACGCTATTTTTATTCATCCTCATGCTACCGATTTCGGCTTTCGCTCAAGCCATTTCTGTCGTTTCAGGAGAGCACGACGGATATACTCGGCTGGTGTTTACCGTCTCGCCAGACTGGGAGTGGGATTTAGTCGTTGGGACAAAATCCGCCAAA